>NZ_DASTTN010000160.1:0-17372 GCF_035760125.1 Flavobacterium sp. | reverse complement strand
ATTCTTTGTGGTAGAAATGCCCAACTATAAATTGCCAATGTTCAAGAATGTTGCCATCAACGTAATTGAAAAAACAAAAGCCTTTGTTTTTGGCGCCGGAAAAATCATTCTAGCAATATCCATCATCTTGTGGTTTCTGGCCTCTTACGGCCCCGGAAAACAGTTTAAAAACGCAGAAAACATAATATTGGAGAACACCAAAGCACATCCACTATCAACTACCGAATTCAATAATGCAGTCGCTTCACAAAAACTAGAAAACTCTTACATTGGGTTAATGGGAAGAGGCATTGAACCAGTTATTTCCCCATTGGGTTACGACTGGAAAATTGGTATAGCTATCATCAGTTCATTTGCGGCCAGAGAAGTATTTGTTGGTACCCTGGCAACGATCTATAGTGTGGGCGGAACCGACAATGAAAATACCATAAAAAACAAAATGGCCGAAGAAGTGAATCCCGTAACCGGCGAAAAAATATTTAATTTTGCCTCTGGAATATCATTACTTATGTTTTATGCTTTTGCCATGCAATGCGCCAGCACGCTTGCAATAACCAAAAAAGAAACCAACTCTTGGAAATGGCCTGCCGGTCAGCTTGTTTTCATGAGTACTTTGGCCTATTTGGTCGCTTTGATTGCTTTTCAAATCCTAAAATAAAGCATTATGATTCAAAAAATAATAGCCTTTATAATCCTTGGAGTTGCACTTGCTTTTTTGATTCGAAAATTTTTCTTCAAAAAAAAATCGGACAAAAATTGTGGGAGTGGTGATTGTGGTTGTGGTTAATGAGCCTTTATGCCCAAATATAAAAATTTGCTTCCTTCTAAAATAAACCTTTTTCATTATTAAACCTAAGGTTTCTGTTTAGTACATTTCAATCTTTGCTTTAAGCTATCGTCCAATTTCTCCCTAAAAAAATAAATTTCTTTCTTTACGATTTTTGTCCAAAAACACAAAAGTAGCTGATAATCTACAGTAAAACGACATAAAATCTTCTAATTTCTGATATAAAAAGCATTTCATATCATTTTTTATCTTAAATTTATGTCACTAATTTTCAATTACTTAATGCCTAAATTTAAAAAAACAGAATATTATGAGAAAACAGTTTATTAAAGGATTAGTTGTATCAAGTGCATTGTTATTATTAATTTCCTGTAAAAAAGAAGAACCGGCAGCCCCGGCAATTGATACGAATCAAATCAAAGAAGAAATCCAAGCCAAAGAAAATGAATTTGCAGACACATATAACGCTGGCGTAATGAAAGAAATAGGATACTTTGCAGATGATGCTATTACCTATCCACAAAACAACCAACCTGTAACGGGCAAAGAAGCGATAATTGAGTATTTGAAAGCCCATGTTGATAGTATTTCAAAGGGCAGGAAAATTTCATTTACAACTAACGAAGTGTTTGTTGCAAAAGATGGTGAACAAGTTGTTGAAATAGGCACTTATAAAGTAGTTGACTCTACAAAATCTGTAGTAAATTCAGGAAATTACATGACATTATTCGTTAAAAAAGACGGAAAATATTATAGCCTAAGAGACATGAGCACTTCGGATTTGCCAAACTAATAAATGGTCCGTCCTCCCACTAAAAAGGTTCTCAAAAATTTTGATTTGAGAACCTTTTTTTTATGTCTAACTACTATAATTTTTAATCTAATAATTAAATACTATTTTAAAAATCGGCTAATTGCATTTGTAAAATTGCACCGAAGTACATCTCTACATTCTCTACGGTGTATCCTTGTCTTTACAAAAAAAACATTTTGAAAATAAAAAACCCTGACAAATCACTTTATCAGGGCTATTCTATTATCGCTTTATTTAAATCATATCTAGATTAGCGTCTTCTTCCACCACCACCGCCGCCTCTAAAACCGCCTCCGCCACCGCCGCTTGAACGGAAACCGCCACCACTGCCACCGCTAAAACTGCTTGAACGATTTGAAGTAGAAGGCCTTGTTGATGCTGAAGAAGATCTGTTGCTGCCTACATCACGAGTTGAAGCTGATGGTCTGCTGCTTGCATCACGAGTCGAAGCAGAAGACCTATTACCATCGCGCGTTGACGCTGAAGATCTATTGGCATCTCTGGTTGAAGCTGAATTTCTATTACTATTATTGTTGTTTCTATTACCGTTATTTATATTGTTCCTGTTATTGCTGTTTATATTATTGTGGGATACCCGATTTGAAGTGTTTCGACTATTATTATTATAATTGTTGAAACTATTATGATTAACATAAACATTTGTGTTGTGATATCCATATCCTCCCCCGTGATAACCCCAATGATTACTTCTATAAATCCCTACAGCCATAACAGTGGCAAATCCAAACCAAGGCGGATAATAACCATAATAGTATGGAGGATAATAAGGCACGTATGCTGGAGAATAAACATACTGCACAATTGGAGCTTGCTCAACTACAACTGTCGTAGTCGAGGCTGGTACATTAACGGTAACTGGATCAGCCCCTGTGTAGCCTGGATTAGCGGTAACACCACCACTCCCTTTTGGACTAGGCTCAACAATATAATCCTTGCCATAAAGATCCTTATCTCCAACAATTTGAAGTGATATTTTTTTGTTTTTGTCTTTTGAAACCAAAATAACAGCAACGTCCTGAGTTTCTTTTTTACTAATGGGATCTCGAAGAATAAAGGTAAAATCATCTCCGTCTTTTTTGGTCTCCACTTTGATAAAATCAACTTTTTTATCATCGTTTAAATCCAAATTATTGATTTTGTTTTTTTCATCGTTCAATGATTTTTCAAAATCTTCAATCGTCTTTGATTTTTGAAAAAGATCCAAAACTGCATAAAGGTCTAAATTATCTCCGGGCAAACCTAATTCCCCAGTATCACTCCCTGTTTGTGAAAAAGCACTTAAACCTGATAAACTAATTACTATTGCTAAAAGCGATAAAAATCTTATTTTCATATTGTTACGATTTAAAAATACTAATGTAAATATAACAAACAAAACTTAATAAATTAAATCCTTGCTGGAATATCTTACGTAGTAAAAAACAAAAATTGTGCCAAATAGATGAATTCAAGTTTTATAGCCTTATTGCACCAATAAAATTACAGCTTCACTCCATATAAATTCTTCCATCTCTAACTGAGCATTTTAACTTCAAAATGAGGATACCATTTCAATTTAAAGCACTTTTACAAATAAATTACTTGCTATTTTGTTTGAAATGGTCAATTCCGTGCTGTTTACTTTTATTTTTAAGGACAAATCAAATGATTCTTTGGTTACCACTTCGATTTTAGTTCCCAATCCAATTTGTTGTTTGTCTAAGTATTTCAAAAAATCGGAAGAATTGTCTTTGACACCAACACAAATCCCAGATTGATTTGCCGTTAACTCAGATAATAGTTGTTTTTCTATTGCTATTATTCGCCCTTGTGCATCGGGTATCGGGTCACCGTGTGGATCTTCGGTAGGATTTCCAAGAAAATCGTCGAGTTTGTTGATGAGTTTTTCAGATTTGATATGTTCAAGTTGTTCGGCAATATCATGAACTTCATCCCAAGAAAAATCAAGCTTCTCAACCAAAAAAACTTCCCATAAACGATGTTTTCTCACAATCATTTTGGCAGCATGTTTCCCGTTTTCGGTTAATGAAACCCCTTGGTATTTTTTATAATTAATCAAGTCTTTTTCGGCCAATTTTTTAAGCATATCCGTTACAGAGGAAGCTTTGGTTTCCATCATTTCGGCAATAGCATTGGTGCTGACCTCACTATCGAGGCTAGTAGTAAGATGATATATGGATTTCAGATAATTTTCTTCGGAGAAAGTCATTTTTATATGTTCTAAGGTTCAAGATTCTGAGGTTCTTAGTTTAAAGATTTTTAAAAATTCATAGAAACTTAGCCACTCAGAACCTCAGCAACTTTTTTTTAATTTTTTACAATAAACAAAGGTATTGAAATTTTATGGCGTAGTTTATCAACTGTAGTTCCAAAAATTAGATCTTTCAAGCCTGTATGCCCATGAGTTCCCATGACCAAAATATCAAAATTACCATTATTTATTATCGTTGGAATAATCTTGGTTGGATTTCCAAACCCTAATTCTGTTTCAATTGTAAAACCCTTTTGCGAAAGCATTTCTTTATATTCCAGCAATAACGTTTCATCTATAGAAGTTTCATGATCATCGGCTTCATTTCCATACATCATGGCACCAACTGTCTCTACCACATGCATCAAAGTGTATTTGGCGTCCATTCCGCCTAATTCAAAAGCGTGATTTAAAGCAGCTTCATCTGCAGAAGAAAAATCAACAGACACAGCAATGTTTTTATAAGAATACGTTCCCGTTGAAGAAAACTTCAAGGCCAAAAGATGTGGAGAATGGTTTTGAATATCCGGTTTTGATTTCGTCACAAAAGGTTTAATCACTATATAAAGCAACAAAATCAAGAAACTAATTGCCAAAGGCACTACTGTTAACCAAAGAACTAATGGATTTTCTGAAGTTTCCAACCATCCTTGAATTTCCGAAAAAACCAATTTAGCGTTAAGCGAAACAATGACCAAAGCCACTATCCATGATGCAATTTGTGTCGTTCTGCTAATATGAAATCCTTTCATTTTTCTTTTATCACTCACAAAATGAATGAGCGGAATGATGGCAAACCCCAATTGCAAACTTAAAATTACCTGACTAAGAATCAACATTTTTCCGGTAACGCTTTCGCCAAAAATAAAAATAACAATCATTGCTGGCACAATAGCAATTAAACGAGTAATAATTCTACGAACCCATGGCTGAATACGTAAATTTAGATAGCCTTCCATTACGATCTGCCCAGCTAACGTTCCTGTAACCGTCGAGCTTTGTCCTGCCGCTATTAAGGCTACCGCAAATAAAATAGGCGCCCACTTAGTTCCTAATATCGGTTGTAGAAAACGGTAAGCATCTTGAATTTCGGCCACTTCGAACATTCCGTTTTTATAGAATGTAGCTGCCGCCAAAATTAAAATAGCCGCATTTACAAAGAAAGCCAAGTTTAAGGCAATCGTTGAATCTATAAAATTATATTTAATGGCTTGTTTTATTCCTGCTGGACTACGGTCAAATTTTCTTGTTTGTACCAAAGAAGAATGCAGATACAAGTTGTGTGGCATTACCGTGGCCCCAATAATCCCAATAGCAATGTAAAGTGCAGATTCATTAGGCAAAGAAGGGATCAAACCATAAAGCACTTTACCCATTTCAGGTTCTGCAAATATCATTTCGAATATAAACGAAAACCCAATGATCATAACGAGTACAATGATAAATGCTTCCATTTTTCGAATGCCTTTATTAATTAAGAAAAGCAATAAAAATGTATCCAAAACAGTAATCAAAACCGCTTCTACCAACGGAATCCCAAATAATAAATTAATACCAATGGCCATTCCTAAAACCTCGGCAAGATCACAGGCCGCAATGGCAATTTCGGCAAGAAAATAAAGAATATAATTAATAAATTTCGAATAGGTTTCACGTGATGCTTGCGCCAAATCACGTTGGGTAACGATACCTAATCTGGCACTTAAGCTTTGCAACAACAACGCCATCAAATTACTCATCAGTAATACCCATAATAAGGCATACCCAAACTGACTTCCTCCTGCTATGTCTGTTGCCCAATTTCCGGGATCCATGTACCCCACACTAACCAAATAAGCGGGACCAAAAAAGGCTAATATTTTTCTGAATACTGTAGTTTTATTTTGTGTAGTGACCGATTGGTTTACTTCTTCAAGAGATTTGGACATTTTTAATAGTTTAAAAAACAAATATATAAAATAACTTTACATTAATGAAATTATTTTTTTAGCTTTGTCTAAAATTTAATTTAATAAAATGAAATATTTATTTTCGTCGATTACAATCTTTATAATACAGTTAACATACGCTCAAGAAAATATAGCTGTAAGAGGAATGGTTACGAATAAAACAAACCCAATTGAAAATGCAGCAGTAGAGATAATAGGGACCAATTACAGCACACAAACCGACAGCAAAGGAATTTACACCTTTCAAAATATTACAAAAGGCAACTACAAAATGCTAGTAACTGCTGTTGGTTACAAAACCCAACGAAAAAACATCACAATACAGACATCAGCACAAATACAATTGGACTTTGAAATGCAAACTGACGAAAACGAGCTCAACGAGGTAGTAGTATCTGGAACTTTGAAAGCCGTGAAGCGTCTAGAAAGTGCGGTCCCTGTTGAAGTTTACACTCCTGTTTTTTTCAAAAAAAATCCAACACCAAGTATTTATGAAGCATTGCAAAATGTAAACGGAGTGAGACCACAGCTCAACTGTGGTGTCTGCAATACTGGTGATATTCATATCAATGGATTGGAAGGTCCTTATACATCGGTAATGATTGACGGAATGCCAATTGTCAGTAGCTTATCGACAGTTTATGGATTGTCTGGAATTCCAAACTCATTAGTAGAGCGAATCGAAATTGTAAAAGGTCCAGCCTCTTCTTTGTACGGAAGTGAGGCAGTAGGAGGCTTGATCAACATCATTACAAAAAACCCAATCAATGCTCCCCTATTTTCAGCCGATGTATTTACAACTTCATGGCTGGAAACAAATGCTGATTTGGGTGTGAAATTTAATATCAAACAAAAAGCATCTTCTCTGTTAGGGCTAAATTATTACCTCTACGACCAAACCATTGACAATGACCACGACGGATTTACTGATGTTACGGCACAAAACAGAATTTCCCTTTTCAATAAATGGAATTTCAATCGTGCTCAAAACAGATTGTTTACAGTAGCCGTTCGAGGCATGTACGAAGATCGTTGGGGTGGTGATGTACGTTGGGAGAAAAAATACCGCGGAGGGGATGAAATCTATGGAGAGAGTATTTATACCAAAAGAGGTGAACTAATAGGTAGTTATCAATTGCCAACAACAGAAAAACTAATGCTTTCCTTCTCTGGAACGATGCATTTTCAAGACAGCCGATACGGAACCACTTCTTACATTGCAAATCAAAAAATTGGGTTTCTTCAACTTACATGGGACAAAAAAATAGGGAAAAACGATTTGCTTACTGGAATCGCGTCTCGTTACACTTATTATGATGACAACACTCAATCTACCTCACTTTTGAACGAAAACAATCCCGAAAAAACATGGCTTCCGGGGATTTTTGCGCAAGATGAAATTGCTTTTAGCGAGAAGCACAAAGTATTATTCGGCATACGATACGATTACAATTCCATCCACGGGAATATTTTTACACCGAGATTTGCCTATAAATTAAAAATCAATGATGATAACATTCTCCGTTTCAATGCTGGAACCGGTTTTAGGGTTGTCAATTTATTTACCGAAGACCACGCAGCGTTAACCGGGTCAAGAGAAGTTGTGATTGCTCATGATTTAGACCCTGAAAAATCAATAAATGCCAATTTGAATTATATAAAGAAAATCTACTTAAATAATGGCACATTTTTAGGAATTGAGACTACAGCTTTTTATACCCAATTCAGCAATAAAATTGTATCTGATTATGCAACTGACCCAAACAAAATCATTTATGACAACATTGACGGTTATGCTTTGAGTCAAGGAATAAGCTGTAATATTGATGCGAATTTCACCAACGGATTAAAACTTATACTTGGTGCAACATATATGGATGTCTCCAATGTGGAAAACGGGATAAAAACAAGACCTTATCTGACCGAGAATTTCACTGCCACTTGGAGTGCTTCCTATAAAATAAACAGAATAAATCTTTCCATTGACTACACAGGAAATATTTACAGTCCGATGAAATTACCATTGTTGAGCGAAACAGATCCTCGTAATCCTTATTCTCCTTGGTACAGTTTACAAAACATACAGTTTACCTATACCGGAATTAAAGGTTTTGAATTCTATGTCGGCATCAAAAACCTGCTTAACTTTACTCCAAAACAAAACAACCCTTTCCTAATTTCCAGAATCGAAGATCCGTTTGACAAAAATGTACAATATGATCCAAATGGCAAAGTATTAGTAACACCGGACAATCCCTACGGATTAACATTTGACACCACTTATGTTTATGGTCCCAATCAAGGAATTAGGGGTTTCTTTGGACTGCGTTATAATTTATTTTAAATGAAAAAAGGTTTTTACATACTATTGATTTTCTTTTGGGCGATTCCATCTGGTTTTGCCCAATTGAAAACCTATTCTTTTGAAGAAGCTGAAAAATTATCCAAAGAAAATCCGAAACCATTTGTCGTTTTTATACATACTTCTTGGTGCAACTACTGTAAAATGATGCAAAATTCCACTTTCAAAAACCCTGAAATAATAAATATTTTAAATACCAATTATTATTTTATCCCATTGGATGCTGAAAGCAAAGACGACATTCGCTTCAATAATCACACTTTCTCATTTAAACCAAATGGACAAAACACAGGAATTCATGAACTGGCAGCGGCATTGGCAACAATTAATTCCCAAGTGGTTTATCCAACGATTACGGTTCTACAATCTGATCTTTCAATAGTGTTCCAAAAGCATTCTTTTCTAAACGGCAAACAGTTACTCACTATTCTTGGAAAGAGAAAATAAGTTAGTTGGTTTTTGAAACATTTCCCTAAAACAACAATCAAACTATAACAAAACTTTATAATTCTAATTAAGTTCTTGCAACTAAACTTTGTAACTTTGCAGTTCTAAAAGTTGAACTTAAAATAAAAAATATGTATCCAGAAGAAATGGTAAAACCAATGCAAGCTGAATTAACATCTGCTGGTTTTCAAGAATTACATACTGCCGATGCTGTAGAAAGCGCCATAAAATCAGCAGGAACAACACTTGTAGTAGTAAACTCTGTTTGTGGTTGCGCAGCAAGAAATGCCCGTCCGGGAGCTAAAATGAGTTTGGATAATGCAAAAAAACCATCTAATCTAGTAACTGTTTTTGCAGGTGTAGATCGTGAAGCGGTAGAAGCTGCTAGAGGATTTATGTTTCCATTCCCTCCATCTTCTCCAAGTATTGCTTTGTTTAAAGACGGTGAATTGGTTCATATGTTAGAGCGTCACCACATTGAAGGACGTCCAGCAGAAACTATTGCAGAAAACTTAAAAGATGCTTTCAACGAGTATTGCTAAGCTTTAAAACACATTAAAATCAAAAACCATTCGTCGAGGCGAATGGTTTTTGATTTTAATGCTATTTTGTTCAACTTCATTTTCTGTGCAGTTGTTTATAAAGCGTGATTATTGGTTTTTGATTCAATCGAATAAATCCTTGCTCCGGTCTATCAAGAGCCAGAATCAGCCACATCAACGAAGCAAAAATTATGGAAATTATAACAGCGACGATGTTATTTTTTTTACCTGATATCCCAAACTGATATCCCAATAAAAACATTGAAAATAAAGTAATAATACCCAAAATAAATAAGATGGCAAATGGAATTCGGTACTCAAAAGTAAAAGTCACGCGGTGATTATATATTTCATTCAAATCGTTTGTAGATCCCATATAAAGCGAAAATGCTTCCGAACTTCTATCAAAAGCCGCCAATGCTTCTGAATAATGCCAAAGTGAATCCAAAATTATTTGAGATCTAACTTTTAAATGCTCCAATTTTTGGGGAGCTATATCATTGGCTATAGCTGCCCGCAAATCGGTATATTCGATCAAAAGCTTCCTTGTTCTCGATTTATAGGGTTCTGGGATCAATCCTGCTCTTAAATACGTGGTGCGAATAGTGGTTACCTCATCCAGTAAAAGTTTTTTACGTTCGTTGTAACGGTTGTCAACAATTTGAAAGGTAAACGCAAGCATAAAAGCCAACAAACCAAGTGCTGCACCTACTACAGACCCCACAGGAGCATCACTAACCTTAACTGCTTTTCTTTTTAAATAAAATCCATACTGCTGACCCAAAAGAATTGGAATCAAAACACAAGAAAACGGAATTAAACACATTGCCAGATTTAGAAATATGATATTATCCATAATTACCATAATTAAATTCAAAATAAACACGACATATTCATTTACATAAAGTTACAATTTATATGTTACAAAAAATCTAAAGTCGACAAAGCATATTAGATTTCAGTTAAACGCAAAGTATTTAAAACAAAAAACCACACAAATTGTGTGGTTTTTTGTTTTAAGGTATTGGCAATTAATTCCAGCCACCACCTAAAGCTCTATACAATTGTATCATCGAACTAAGTTGGCTTTCTGTTAAGTCCGAAAGACTTAATTCGGCATCAAATAAAGACCGTTCGACTTCCAAAACTTCTAAATAAGACACATAACCATTATAATATCTAGCATTTGATAATTCCAAATTCTTTCTGGCGGCTAGTACTTGTCTATTTCTGGCTGCCCATTCTTCTTTATAGGTTTTTACATTTTGCAAAGCTTGCTCCACTTCTGCAACGGCGACGATACAAGTTTTTTGGTATGAAAGTCTCGATTCCTCAGCAATTTGTCTATAAATTTCAACTCTTCTTCTGTTTTTTCCAAAATTAAAAATCGGTCCGGCAACCGAAGCACTTGCATTTTGCAAATACGAAGAACCATCAAATAAAGAACTTACTTCACTGTTTGCAAATCCCGCTATTGCCGCAATATTAAAAGAAGGAAAACGCATCGCCTGTGCCACCCCTATTCTTTCATTAGAAGCCATATAATACATTTCTGCCTGCTTTACATCCGGCCTGTTTTTTAACAATATAGAAGGAATTGAAACAGGAATATTATTAGCAACTTGAAGTTCCAAGACTGTTTTTCCACGTTCAATTGGACCAGGAGCTTGACCAAGCAATATTGAAATTGTGTTTTCTCTATCGGTAATTTGTCTTTGAATCGACGGTATTGCTGCTTCGGCAATAGCTACTTGTTGCTCAATCTGAACTTTATCGACCTCAGAAACATAACCAGCCGTAAATCTTTGATTAATGATTTCATAAGCTTTTTGTCTGGTTTCCAAAGTTTGTTTCGTAATAAGCAACTGATTGTCTAAATCACGAAGCTCAAAATAAGCTACCGCAATATCACTTACCAAATTAGAAAGAATCACTTTTCGCCCTTCTTCACTGGCTAGTAATTCATCTTGAACCGCTCTGTTTTCATGGCGAATTTTTCCCCAAAAATCCAATTCCCAAGATAAATTAGCCGATGCATTGGAAGGCAAAAAGGTTTTCTCATTACTGTTTACCGTTCCGCTATAACCAACTGCAGGTAATAAATCTGCTTTGGTATATCCTAATTCTGCCCTGGTTCGTTCTATACGAGCCATAGCAATTTTCATGTCGTAATTATTTTCTAATCCCTTATTTATTAACCCTTTTAGAACTTCGTCATTAAAGAGATCAAACCATTTAACGTTAACCACTGAAGCCAACGTATCCGCATTTGCAGGACCATTATGAAAATTAGCAGCATTTTGTTCTTCCGGCTTTTGGTATTTAGGACCTACCAAACAACCTACAGGAAGTACTGCAAGGATAAGAATAACAACAACTATTTTAAATTTATTCCTCATGATCAGTAGTTTTTGAATCCGTACTATTTTCATTTGCTACAACCTCATCCTTGTTTTTTCCGATATTTTCAATCATTACAAATAAACCCGGAACAATTAATACTCCAAGAACTGTGGCTATCAACATTCCACTGAATACTGCCATACCCATTACGATACGAGCCTGTGAACCAGCACCCGTAGCGGTGAGTAACGGAACAACCCCAAGTATAAAGGCAAAAGCAGTCATTAATATTGGTCGAAAACGAAGTTTAGCCGCAACCATTGCCGATTCGTAGAGTGGTTTGCCTTTTTCATATTCTTCTTTGGCAAACTCAACAATAAGAATCGCATTCTTGGCGACCAATCCGATTAGCAGTACCAACCCAATTTGTGCAAACACATTATTTACATAAGCATCACTTCCAAATCTTGCCAAAGCCAATCCTAAAAATGCTCCAAAAACCGCAAAAGGCGCTCCAAGCAACACACTAAAAGGCAATTTCCAGCTTTCGTATTGTGCGGCAAGAATTAAGAACACAAATACCAACGCCATAAAGAACACAGTACCACCCCCTGGCGAGTGTTTTTCCTGATATGAAAGATTGATATAATCGTAACTCATATCGGCCGGCAATGTTTCCTTGGCTACTTCTTCCAATGCATCCAAAGCTTGTGCACTACTGTAACCGTCGTTTGGACTTCCTCCAATCTCAGCCGACCTAAATAAATTAAGACGATTGGTAAAATCAGGTCCAGCGACTTTTGTAGCGGTAACCAAAGTCGATACAGGCAACATACTGCCTTCGTTATTCCTTACGTATATTTTATTCAAATTTTCTGGTTTCAATCTGTCAACTGCCTCACCTTGCAAATAAACTTTATATTGACGTCCAAAACGATTGAAGTCATTCACGTAAGTTCCTCCTAAAAAGGCTCCCAATACTTCAGTAACCTTTGAAACAGGCACTCCTAATTTCATGGCTTTTTCGTTATCAATATCTAATTTTATTTGAGGTGTTCCCGCGTTAAAAGTGGTATAAATCCTTTTTATTTCGGGCCGCTTTTGAGCTGCCGCAATAAAGGCTTGTGTTTGTTGAGCAAGATATTGCGGAGTGTTTCCGCCCCTATCCTGTAGCATTAAGCTGAAACCTGCCGATGCTCCCAAACCTTGAATGGCAGGAGGACCAAAGGCAAAAGCTGTTGCTGTCGTAATTTGTGTCGATAGTTTTTTATTTAATCGATCCACCAATTGCTTGGCCGTTTCTGACCTTTCTTCCCATGGTTTTAAGGATATGAAAATAAAAGCGTTATTCGGTTGATAAGAGTTGGTAAGCATACTAAATCCATTGATTGTAGTATAAGACAGTATCGATTCCTCTTCTTTTAAAAACCCATCCACTTTCTTTGAAATTTCATCTGTACGTTGAAGGGAAGATGCGGGAGGCAATGCAATATTAATTAAAACATATCCTTGATCTTCCTCCGGAATAAAGCCTAATGGAATTTTTTTACCCAACAATACAACAGCCACAAGAATTATAGCTAATAAAGCGACAATGCGCATTGATTTTTTAGCAAAAAAAGTAGCTCCTTTTAAATACCCTCCTGTTACTTTTTCGAAAATTCTATTGAAGCCTGCAAAAAATTTAGCCAACCATCCTTTTTGTTGATCAACTGGTTTTGTGGGTTTCAATAACATGGCACAGAGCGCAGGACTTAAGGACAGTGCACTAAATGCCGAGAAGGCGACCGAGACCGCGATCGTTATCGCAAATTGCTGGTAAAAACGACCTGTGATACCGGGAGTCATCGCAACAGGCACGAAAACTGCAATCAAGATAAGCGCAATTGCAATTACTGGCCCTGAAACTTCACGCATCGCTTGAATAGTTGCGTCTTTGGGAGATTTACCGTGTTCAATATGATGCATCACGGCTTCCACAACCACAATGGCATCATCCACAACAATACCAATTGCCAATACCAATCCCAATAAAGACAAGGTATTTATAGAAAAGCCTAACATAGGGAAAACCGCTATGGTACCAATTAATGATACAGGAACCGTTATCAATGGAATCAAAGTGGCACGCCAGTTTTGAAGAAATATAAATACTACTAGGATTACCAGTATAACAGCTTCAAAAAGAGTGTGAACAATATCCTCAACACCAGCCGTTATCGCAAGTGTTGTATCCAATGATTCTTGATAAACAATGTCTTTTGGAAACTTTTCGGACATTTTTTTCATAGCCTCTTTGGCAAGATTAGCCACTTCCAAGGCATTACTTCCCGGCATCTGGAATACTGTAATTGCCGCTGTGGCATTACCGTTTCTTCGGGCGTTTGAACTATAATTTTCTGTCCCCAATTCAATTCTGGAGATATCGCTTAATAGTACTTCGGAGCCATCTGGTTTACTTTTTACCACAATTTTGCCAAACTCTTTTTCAGTAACCAAACGATCTTGAAGTGTAACACCATACGTAAAATCAGTCCCTAATGGAGTAGGCTCGGCACCAAATTTTCCTCCGGGGCTGATCATGTTTTGAGCATTCAAAGCATTCTTTACGTCATCAACAGTTATTTCAAGTTTGCTCATTACATCGGCCTTTAGCCAAACTCTCATGGAATAGTCGCTTCCCCCAAAAAGTGAAACTTCACCTACACCTTTTATACGAGCCAATTGATCCACTATGTTGATGTTCGCATAGTTATTCAAAAATTTGGAATCGTATTTAGGATTGGTGCTAGTAAGTGTAAACAACATCATCGGAAACGATAATGATTTTTTTACCACTACCCCTTGTTGCTTTACACTCGAAGGCATAAAAGGAGCCGACTGTGCCTGACGGTTTTGAGTAAGCATATTGGCATTATCCAAATTAGTACCTACATCAAATGTCACTTCAATTGTACATGCTCCATCAGAGGTATTTGTAGATTTTATGTAAAGCATCTGTTCTACCCCATTTACCTTTTGCTCGATTGGAGTAGCAACTGCTTGCTCGACATTTAATGCATTAGCACCAGTAAAGCTTGTAGTTATTTTTACAACAGGCGGATTGATATCTGGATACTGAGATATTGGCGTTTTTTGTAATGCAAGTAATCCGAGTATCACAATGATGATACTGATTACCATGGCTACAATTGGTCTTCTAACAAAAAATTCTCCCATAATGATGTTTCTAAATTATTTAGTCAGCACTGATTAATTATCTGCATTTCCTGGAGTCCATTCTTTTATTTTTGGAGTTATAACACTTCCGCTTTTCAATAAAGAGGTTCCTCCAAGAGCAACTTTATCATTAGCAGTTAATCCCTCTGTAACTATATAAGAATCTTTATATGATGAACCAATTTGCACCATTTTCATCTCTACTTTATTGCTGTTATCCAAAACATAAACCTGAAAAATTCCTTGCATTTCAATAACGGAACGTTGGGGAATAACCAATGCATTTTTTCGCACATCAGTAACAACCAAAACCTTCACGTATTGCCCTGGACGAATTAATTGATCAGGATTGGCAAATGCAGCCTCAAGAGTTACCGCCCCGGTAGTTGGATCGATTTGTCTGTCAGCAAAGCTGATTTTCCCAGTTTCAGAGTAAATCGACCCATCCGACAATACTAATGAGATTGCTTTTCCGGCTCCTTTTAGACTGGAATCTTTCTTGGATATTTCTCTGAAAATTCGAAGATATTCCTGTTCGCTCATTGTAAAACGAACCCTTACATCTCCTAAATCTGAAACTGTATTTAAAACGGAAGCAGCGCCCGGACGGACATAATCCCCTACCCGAACTTTTGATATCCCTATCAGTCCTGAAATTGGGGCAACAATTCTGCTGTATCCTAATTCTATTCTTGAATTTGCTAAATTGGCATTGGCCGCTTTTATGGAAGCAGTAGCTGCGTTATACGCTGATTTTGCGGCTATTAATTCTCTTTGACTGACAGCGTTCATCTTGGCCAGTGGCACCATCATATCATAATCTGATTTGGTTTTAGCTAATCTAGCCTGCATTTCGGCCAAATTTGCTTCCGACTGGTTCACCTTTTCCTGTAATGGCAATGGATCAATCGTGTATAACAACTGTCCTTTGGTTACAAAGCCACCTTCTTTAAAGTTGAGGCTTTCGATAACACCATCAACTCTAGGGTTAATCTCAATATCCGATTGCCCAAAAGTTTGCCCCGTGAATTCCGATTCCAGCCTTACGTCTTGCTGCAATACTTTTACAACCGAAATTTCTAGTGGCTTGGCCTCTGGTGCCACTTCCTTTTTACATGAAGCATAAAATGAAGATATAACTATAACAAAAAATAATATTTTAATCTTTTTCAGCGTATTCATAAAATTATTATTAAAATTAGTATAAACAAAAATAATGATTTATATCTATCACTAACAGGAAATTACAAAAAAACAAATGAATAATTCAATATTTGATGAAAAAATTTTAGTAGTATTTTATCTTTTTAAATTCTGATTATGAATCCTCCAATTTTCCTATGTTAAAAAAAACTTTGCTTTCGTTTTTTTAGTAAATTAGTCGGTTGTATCCCATAATTTTTATCATTGGAACAACCTTTATTGTTATCTCCATCATCTTTTTACTAACATTAAATCCCAAGATTATGTCTAAGTCAAATAAAAAAGAGCTCAATGAATTTGAAGAAAACCTAATTGACCTAACCTCTTTAAGCAAAAAAGAACTGATACAAAGAGCTAAAAAATTCTCTAAACAATATTGTGTTGGCGATGGAGACGGTTTCAAGCTTAAAGATTACGAGACCAAAGCCAGTTTTAATTTGGGTGACGAAGGGAAACCATTGGTGAATCAAACCTTGCAAATGGGTGTTGATGCATTGGCTGCCATGCAGGATATATTATACGCTCAAGACAAATGGTCATTATTACTCGTTTTTCAAGCGATGGATGCTGCCGGCAAAGATGGGGCTATCAAGCATGTAATGTCAGGCGTGAATCCACAAGGATGTCAAGTTTCTTCTTTTAAGGCACCCAGTACTGAGGATTTAGATCACGATTTTTTATGGCGTTGCCAAAAACATTTACCCGAGCGAGGACGCATCGGGATTTTTAACCGTTCTTATTATGAAGAAGTTTTGGTAGTACGTGTACACGAACAAATTCTAAAAGGCCAAAAGCTTCCGGAAAAACTGATTACCAAAGACATTTGGGAGGAACGTTTTCAAGACATTCGCAACTTCGAAAAATACCTAAACAGAAATGGTACCATTGTACTTAAATTTTTTCTTAACGTCTCCAAAAATGAACAAAAAAAACGATTCATTGAGCGCGTGGACGATCCAGACAAAAACTGGAAATTCAGTGCTGCCGACGCCAAAGAAAGAGGTTACTGGGATGACTATATGCATGCCTATCAGGAATTGATAAAAAACACCTCTACCAAAAAGTCCCCTTGGTATGTAATTCCTGCCGACAATAAATCCTATGCCCGTATCGCTATTGCATCGGCAATCATAACGGCATTAGAAGAAATGGATTTAGAATACCCAAAAGTAAGTGCAGAAAAAATAGCCGAATTAAATACTGTTAAAAAAGCATTGTTAGACGAGGAAGATTAATTAGTCCATAGTAATTAGGAAAAAGTGATTAATCTAGAGCACAATTTCAAAAGACTTATTTTCAAAATCACTGCCAAAAAGCTAATCACTAAGAACTAGTCACGAATCACTAAAAAGAGCCTATGACTTCTAAACTTTTTCCACCTACAGAATGGATTGCAGCATACAATACCAAAACCTTAAAAAGCGACTTTGTAGC
>NZ_DASTTN010000159.1:0-3440 GCF_035760125.1 Flavobacterium sp. | reverse complement strand
TAATAATCCGCCATTCCGATGGTAGTTCCTGAGAAAGTATTGGTTTCCACAATGTCTGCTCCTGCCTCAAAATAAGCAGCGTGCACTGCTTTGATGGCTTGAGGTTGCGTTAAGGACAATAAATCATTGTTCCCTTTAAGCGGATGTGGAAAATCTTTGAATCGTTCGCCACGAAAATCTTCTTCGGAGAAATTATAACGTTGCAGCATTGTCCCCATTGCTCCGTCGAGCACGAGTATTCTCTTTTTTATTTCTTCTTGAATTGTTGACATATTCTTATTTAAATCGCTAAGGTTCTAAACACAAAGCATTTGATTATTAATTCCTAAAATTCCTAATTCTGGCTCTTTAGCCCCGATTGCAGTGAAAATCCTTTTTGGCTCGTTTTTTTACGAGACAAAAAGATTGCAACGGAAAGCGGGAACGCTGACTGCAAAAAATGAGCCAATCATTCGCTCTAAAAAAATTATCGAAATGTTGTCAGGAAAAGGTTTGAAAAATACGGGGATGTATTCTTGCGTTATCTATCCGCGCAATGCGTGGTAGAATGTAGCACCTTTCCCGTAAGGACGGGAGGTTGCTAAGGTTTCATCGGGTCTTTTCCCTCCGCCTTTCGTGATAACTTTCAATAAAAATAGGAACGGCGCAAAGTTATGAAATAGCCTTGCCACTTGCAAGTATTTTTTTTTAAGATTCTTAGAGGCTAAGTTATTAAGCCAAATTTGTGAATCTTTTATACTCAATAGCGATAAATAAAAAGCTCAAACCGTATTACAAGTTTGAGCTTTTATAAAAATCTTAGTTTCTTAGTAACTCAGCAACTTAAACAATAGCTTTCACTACCGCTTTTGGAGCTTCTTTACGAGTACCGTCGAATCCGTCGACTCCGGAAACGGTGGTGTATTTCATAACATATTTTTTACCAGGATTGATAATTTGGTAAGCCGCTTGACACATTAATGTGGCTTCGTGGAATCCGCAAAGAATCAATTTTAATTTTCCCGGATAGGTATTTACGTCACCAATGGCGAAAATTCCAGGGATATTTGTTTGGTAATCCAAGGCGTTGTTTACTTTGATTGCATTTTTTTCGATTTCCAATCCCCAGTGTGCAATTGGACCTAATTTTGGCGTCAATCCAAAAAGCGGAATGAAATAATCGCATTTAATGTTTTGGTGTGCACCATCCTCTTCGATATCAACGGACTCTAAATGCTCAGCTCCGTTCAAACCTATTACTTCTCCTGGAGTAATCATTTTGATTTTTCCGGCATTTTTTAATTCCTGCACTTTTTCCACAGAATCAAGAGCTCCTCTAAATTCGTTTCTGCGGTGAATTAAAGTTACTTCTGAAGCAACATTAGCCAAGAAAATACTCCAGTCCAAAGCTGAATCTCCTCCTCCGGAAATCACGACTCTTTTGTCTCTGAATTTTTCTGGATTTTTGATAAAATATTTAACCCCTTTGTTTTCGTAAAACTCAATGTCTTCGATAAGTGGTTTTCTCGGTTCGAAACTCCCCAATCCTCCAGCAATAGCTACAACAGGCGCGTGGAATTTCTTTCCTTTATTTGAAGTAACAATAAAACTGCCATCTTCTTGTTTTTCGATAGTTTCGGCACGCTCACCAAGAGTAAATCCAGGTTCGAATTGCTTGATTTGTTCCATTAAATTATCCACCAAATCACCTGCCAATACTTCAGGAAATCCTGGAATATCGTAGATAGGCTTCTTAGGGTACAACTCTGATAACTGCCCTCCAGGTTGTGGTAAGGCATCCAGAATATGACATTTTAATTTTAATAAACCCGCTTCGAAAACGGCGAATAGACCTGTTGGCCCGGCTCCTATTATAAGTATGTCTGTTTTTACCATTATATTTAAATTTACTTCTTTTTTTATTACTATTTTTATTTTGTGTGCAAATGAACGAATGATTTCAATTTCTAAATATGATTAATGTCAGAGAATTTTATCCGTTATTTCTATATTCATTATTTTTTCAGTCCTTCTGTAATTTCATTCATTTTTTGAACTTTTTCTTCGAAATTACCTTTTAAAGTCTTTCGGTATTCATTCAGGTTTTCTACCATTTTATTGATGTCTTCCGGAATTACTTCTTCAAAAAACTCACGCAATCTTTTGGCAGTTGTTGGTGATTTTCCATTGGTTGAAATGGCAATTTTCACGTTTCCTTTGGTTACAATTCCACCCAAATAATAATCACATAAATCGGGAGTATCGGCAATATTGCAAATCAAATAACGCTTTCGAGCTAACTCATAAACACGCTTATTGATTTTCAAATCATCAGTGCAAGCGATAACCATATGTCGCTTCTTGAGCATTTTTTTCTTGAACTTCGCTTGGGTCAATTTAACTGAAGGATGTTTTTCGACTAATGCTTCCAATTCGGGTAAAAACTTTGTCGCCACTACCTCAACATTGGCGTTGGGACTGGATTTCAACATAAACGACAATTTTTCCAAACCAACATTCCCACCACCTACAATAAGTACATTGATGTTATGCAGTTTTAAAAAAATGGGATATAATTCGTTTCTTTCCATTATAACTTTATTTCAGCAGTTACAAACTCTTCGTAAAACCCTTTCAATTGATTGCTTTCTTTGACCACTTCTCCAATTACGATAATTGCTGGCGAACTTAATTTATTTTCGACAGCTACTTCTTGAATTGTATCAATTGTTCCCACACCTATTTTTTCATTTGGTGTTGTTCCGTTTTGAATAATCGCAATGGGCGTTTCCCCTTTGGATTCTTTTTGAAATAAAGTAACAATTTGTGATAGTTTACTCATTCCCATCAAAATCACCACTGTTGCTGATGATTTTGCTGCGAGAGCAATATCACTAGACAAATTTCTATTGGAAGTGGTTCCTGTGATTACCCAAAAACTTTCGGAAGTTCCTCTTTTGGTCAATGAAATTCCCTGATAAGCGGGAACTGCAATCGCGGATGAAATTCCGGGTACTACAAATGTAGGGATTCCAAAACTTTCTACGTAATCTATTTCTTCACTTCCTCTTCCAAAAATAAATGGGTCTCCTCCTTTTAACCGAACCACGTGACCGTAAGTCAACGCATTATCAACAATCAATTGATTGATTTGATCTTGCGAATATTCGTGACAACCGATTCTTTTACCCACAAATATTTTTATGGAATTTTGAGGAGCGTACTTCATTATTTCCTCATTGGCCAAAGCATCATACAAAACCACATTCGCTTCAGCAAGTGCTTTTACGCCTTTGAGCGCAAGCAAGTCCGGGTCGCCAGGTCCTGCGCCCACTAAAGTTACTTTGGGTTGTATCATTTTATGCATTAGCTAAATCTTTGGCTCTGTATGCTTCTATTTTTCCGAAGAAAGCTATAGCATCTTGAATATATTTTTGTGCAAAAGCCTCAGATGGCTCGTT
>NZ_DASTTN010000158.1:0-9097 GCF_035760125.1 Flavobacterium sp. | reverse complement strand
ATATTCAAGCTTTACTTCAAAAATGTAAAGATTAAATAAGGAGTTATAATTTTATTACAATACAACTATGTCAAAAAATAAATATTTGATCGTATTGGCAGGAATGATTATGCAACTGTCAATTGGGTCCATTTATGCATATAGCAAATGGATAGAACCTTTATCAAAAGAATTAAACTGGGATGCTCATGATACCAAAACAGGATTTAGTTTAGCCATTTGTTTCTTAGGATTAACAGCTGCTTTTATGGGCAAATTTGCTCAAAAAATTGGACCTACAAAAGCTGGATTTATTGCGAGCTTATTTTTAACTATAGGCTTATTGGGTAGTGCCTTGGCTGTCAAAATGAGTTCTATCTATTTGTTTTACTTAACTTTTGGAGTTTTGCAAGGAATCGGTTTAGGATTTGGATATATTGTACCTGTATATACTGTTGTAAAATGGTTTCCAGATCGACCAGGATTGGCTTCCGGAATAATTATAATGTCATTTGCATTAGGATCTTTATTAGCCTCGTTTTTAATTGGGCCTTTGTATACTTCTTTAGGACTGTCTGGGGCATTTTCTACTCTTGGAATTTGCTATGGAATTTGTATGCTATTGAGTGCTTTGTATTTGTCCAATCCAATAAATATTAATGCTGTGCAACAAGTTCATATCGATTTAACTCCAAAACAAATTATAACAGACAAACGCTTTATTGCGTTATGGTTATTGCTATTCCTGAACGTATGCGGAGGAATTGCCATAATCTCTAAAGCTGCTATATTAGGTGAAGAAGTTGTAGGAATGAGTGCAACGCAAGCTACAATGTTTGTGGCTATCATCGGTTTGTTTAATGGATTGGGGCGTTTGTTCTGGTCGAGTATTTCCGACAAAATAGGCTGCTGGAATACTTTTATGATTTTTATTGGAATAAACGCAGCTTGTTTTGCTTTGATACCAACGTTTTCAACCGATCAAACTTCATTTCAGGCTCTAACCTTTATTATTATTGCAGGATATGGAGCTGGTTTTGCAACCATGCCTTCCTTTGTGAAAAATATTTTTGGAACTCAAAAATATGGTCAAGTTCTTGGTTACACATTAACCGCTTGGTCAGCTGCAGCTTTTGTCGGGCCATTACTATTAGGCTTAACTACAGAAATCACGATTTTCTATCTGTTTGCAATATTACTTGTAATCGCTTTGTTAGTTGGATTGTGGCTAAAAAGGCTTTTATTAAAACTGGCTTAATACTATTCAGAAAATATTTCACACATAAAAAGCAGCCCAAATTGAGCTGCTTTTATATTTATTATGATAATTTAATTAATAAATCAACTATACTTTCCCATAGTACATTGCTTTTACAATCCCATCAGAAAGTCCAATTTTTGGAACATAAATTTGTCTGGCTCCACTCCATTTCATAGCATTTAGATAAATACGGGTTGCCGGAACAATTACGTCAGCTCGGTCAGGATTTAATCCTAATTGAGAAATTCTTTGCTCATAAGAAAGCGAACTTAAATAAGCATATTGGGAGTTCATATAAATGTATGATAGAGGTTTTTCTTGAATTTTACCCGACATTTTGAATAATTTATTAATATTCCCACCAGACCCTATTAAGGTAACCTCTTCATAATCGGCAGTATTATTTTTAATCCATTTTTCAATTTCATCCCAGACTACATCACAAACCATTTCATTTAGCAACCGAACTGTTCCTGCTTTGAAAGATCTTGAATTAACCATTTTTCCATTTGAAAATAATGTAAATTCAGTGCTTCCACCGCCAACATCTACAAATAAATACGTTTCGTCAGTTTTTAATAAATGGTGTAAATCTGTTGAAGCTATTATGGCTGCTTCTTTTTTGCCGTCAATAATTTCAATTTTAATATCAGCTTTCTTTTTTATTAAAGCTACCACTTCTTTTGCATTATATGCTTCGCGCATTGCCGATGTTGCAAATGCCATATATCGTTCTACTTTATGCACTTTCATTAACAAATTGAATGCTTTCATAGCATCAATCATCCGCTCAGTATTTTCAGGAGAAATTTCCCCAACAGTAAACGCATCCTGCCCCAAACGAATAGGTACACGTACTAATGAACTCTTATTGAATTGTGTTTATTTTCCTTCTTCTTCTACAATATTGGTGATTAATAAACGCATAGCATTCGACCCAATATCAATAGCAGCATATTTTTTAATTTTAATCATATTCTCTAGGATGCGATTTATGGTTTAGAATATTCCTATTCTTGCGTTGTTTTAATCTTCTTTTAATTCCCCTATCAATTCAACTTTTCTTTGATAATACTTGTAGGTTTCCAGCTGGGCTCTGAAAATTGGATTATCATTCCTTATCCTATATTTATTATCTAGTTTATAGGAATGGTATCTTGCTTTTACATTTCCTTTCCAACCGATATCAAAATTCTCAATCAATTCATTTTTTATTTCTTGATCATAAATTGGACAGGTCACTTCTACTCTTGCGTCTATGTTTCTTGTCATGAAATCGGCCGATGAAATATAAACTTCGGTCAATCCTGCATTCCCAAAAATATAAACTCTTGAATGTTCTAAATAATTATCAACTATACTAATAGCTTCAATATTTTCACTCAATCCTTTAACCCCTGGAATTAATGAACAAATACCTCTTACTTCCAATTGAATTTTCACACCAGCTTTGCTTGCTTCATATAATTTATCAATCATAGCTAAATCTGACAAACTATTCATTTTTAATTTCATGTAAGTTTTTCTACCAGCTATTGCATGTGCAATTTCTCTATCAATCATTTTCACAAAACGATGTCTTGTATATTGTGGCGAAACAATAAGGTGTTTATAGCGTTGCACTTTATAATTGATGTCAAAGAATTCAAATATTTTTGATATGTCTTTCAGTATTTGAGGATGACACGTGAAAAGTGTTACATCTGTATAAATTTTTGCCGTAGCCTCATTAAAGTTTCCTGTCGAAATAAAACCATATCGTTTTATTTTATTTTTCTCCATTCTTTCAATCACGCAGACTTTGCTATGAACCTTTAAACCTTTTATTCCAAAAATAAGCTGGATTCCTTCGGTTTGCATTTGTTCGGAATAAGAAATATTTGAAGCTTCATCAAATCGGGCTTGCAATTCTATTTGAACAATTACTTTTTTTCCGTTTTTGGCAGCATTAATTAAAGAACTAATGATTTGAGAATTTTTAGCTAATCGATATAAAGTAATTTTGATTGAAGTTACTTTAGGATCCAAAGCGGCTTCACGCAAAAATTTTATTAAGTAAGCAAAAGATTGATATGGTGCATTCAACAAATAATCCTTTTCGGCAATTTTCTCCAAAATACTGCCCTCAAGACTTAAACCAGGTATAGGCAGAGGATCATTTTTTTTATACAATAAATCATATCGACCAAGATTTGGAAAATCCATATAATCCCTTCTATTATGATATCTACCTCCGGGAATAATACTATCTGTGGAATCAATATTCATTTTATCCAGAAAGAACTTTAGAGTATCCTTATCAATCTCCTGATCATAAATAAAACGAACTGGCTCCCCTATTCTTCTGTCTTTTACACTGGATGATATTTTTTCAAGCATACTTTTACTCAAATCACTATCAATATCCAATTGAGCATCTCTTGTAATTTTTATCATATGAGCCGAAACACTTTCGTAATTGAAAATATTAAAAATACTGCTCAAATGCATTCTAATAACATCGTCAATCAGAATGACATATTGCTTTTCATTCGTAGAAGGCAATACAACAAAACGATTAATCATTTTAGGAATTTCAATTATGGCGTAGCGAACTTCTTGATTTTTTTTCATCACGAGTTTTACTGCCAAATATCCCATCGAATCTTTTAGAACAGGAAATTCTGCTAAATCATTTAATATAATTGTAACGAGCTCCGGACTTAACTTTTGTATAAAAAATTCTTTCAAAAAAACTTCTTGCTCTTTATTAATCTCATTTTCATGAATAATAAAAATATTTTCGGTTTCTAATCTTTCTTCTATATTATTAAGAATTCTTAAACTTTCGGATTGCTGTTGGATAACAATCTCTGTTATATCTTTAATTAATTGTTGTGCGGTAACTCCTCCAAAATATTTCTCGCCAGAAATACCACTCAAACTCAACCGCCTTATAGCAGCAAATCGAACTCTAAAAAACTCATCTAAATTATTGGAAAAAATCCCTAGAAACCTTAACCTGTCTAATAATGGAACTGAATCGTCAGCAGCCTCTTGCAATACTCGAGCATTAAAAGCCAACCAGCTTTTCTCTCTATCAATATATTTATGTTCAAACACTTTTTATTTATTTTAAATCTCTGGGGAATAGAATTTTTTTTGTCTTGCCTTTATCAATAGTATCCCAACTTTCATTATCAAATTCTATATGGACAAATCCGGCTGTAGGAACATTATCAATGTAAACATCCCCAAATTTATTAACAAAATTTGTAATAGCCTCGTTATGTCCGAATATAATTATACTATCATAACCATTACTGTATGATTTGATAACTTTTTCCAATTTTCTTTCATCAAAAGTATATAACTCATCCTTATATAGAATGCTTTCTAATGGGAAATTTATATTTTGAGCAAAAATCAAAGCAGTTTCTACCGCTCTTTCAGCTGTACTACTCCAAATACTAAAGGTTTTAGGCAAATGTTTAATAACATGAGAAGAAACTAAATGAGCACTTTGCATTCCTTGTGAAGTTAGTGGTCTATCTTTATCATGTAAAGGGGCTTCCCAACTAGACTTTGCATGCCGAACTAATATTAAATTTTTCATACATCACAACTTTTATTTTATAAAACTAAAAAACTTCATTAAAAACACAAACAAATGAAATTCAGTAAATTAACTATTTTATTAGGCTAGATTTCAATAATAAAATTTGAATTATAAAATCTTTAGGGTCATACAATTTACAAAAAAAAAGTTTAGAAACTTTATTTTAATTTTCATTTGAAGATATTATATGATTTTTAATGTACGGCTTAAATATGACTTCCAACAACAACATATACAATACTATACATATTTACTTATTCAAATGAATTAAAGCAAAGAAATTATTTTTTAATATCTATTATTTTAAAATTATTATCAAAAAAAAGCTGTCATTTTATTGACAGCCTCCATACAAACATACAAACAAACAAAACTTACATTTTTACAAAAATATTCGTATAATATTTTCTTCCATTAACTGGGTTCTCTCTTATAGATAATCCAAAATGTGTAAAATCACCTTCAATATTTAATCTATGCCCAGGACTATTCATCCAAGCATCAAAAGCACCTTGTGCAGTACTATAATTATACGCAACATTTTCACTTACCCTTAATGCACCCAATGCTTTTATTATATTTTCTGAACGGGCTACAAAATCATCATGATTAACAACATTATTAGCAATCATATACTCATCATGCTCCTCTGATTTATAGGAAACGTGATTTATTTTTTCCAAAGCATTTAATCCAATACTCACTCTATAATTATTTATTAATGTCATTGTTTCCAATTCTATAGGACTATAATCATAAACAGTTACTATTGGTAATTTTGCTTCAGTCTCATTTGAATTATTTTCAGAAGAGCAAGATGTTAAAATAGTAAGCAAAAATCCAATCGCAACAAATTGGAGCAATTTTGTATTCATAAACATTACTCGATTAAATTTAAGGTAGATTGTGGGGCAAAAAACTTAAATTATTATAAATTATTTTTATTAAATTTCAATCATCAAATAAACAACTTATTCGTTTAAATACAAAAAATAATCGACAAAATATACCAAATACAACGCTAAAAGAAGAAAAATCTTTCAATTAAAATTTAATTTACTAATTTTCAAATAGATAATATTTAATATTTTTTTTTGATAAAAAAATTTAGATTCAGAAGATATCAAATCTCACTTTTGAAATATTTTTTTTAAACCTATGCTAAAAAAAAAAAAAAGATTTTTTACTTAAAATTAACTAACATCTAAACATTTTTATTTGGTTTAAAAAATCAGAATACAAATAATAAATCATTTATTACAATCATTTTATTTTTTTTTATAGTTATCCTGTTAATCATTTAATAGCAGAAGCTTTTTATATATTAAAACAGTCACATTCTTAAACTATTCGTATCATATAATCCCTTTTTTTAAAAACAATTAAATATAAATTACTCTTTTAAGAATCTATTTGTTATAAAAAAGTGAAAAATATTCAAAAAAAGCATTCTTATTTAAGGTATTTTACTTATGTTTTTAACTTTTCAACGAGTATTTAGGTTTTTCAAAGACAATCATATTGTATTATGAACATTCTTTATAAATTTGGTATATAAATAATTTATTAATTTTTTACCCCAAATAAAAAACATTATAAAAATTATTTTGTAACCTACAACAAGCTTTAATGCTGAAATTTAAATTTTTGATTGTTTCCCAAATATCAATCAAAAATTAGAAATAAAAATCTACTAGGATTTTCTGTTGAGCAAATATGCGTCAACACATAAGAAAAAAAAATTTTGATTGTATTCCCAAATCTCAATCAAAATTAAATTGTCAAAAGGACCTACTTCAATTCATTGTTAACTGACATCAGTTTCAATTTGACAAGACAAAATTTTAATTTGATTTAATTCCCAAATCTAAATCAAATATAGAATTAACGAATAACCTACTTAACACAAGATTGTTTTTTTAAAACTTATACATTTTACATGAAACAAATCAATATACAGAACTTTTATAAAAATTATTTATTTACATAAAAAATTTAAAAATATGAAGCCTAAAACTACTCTAAACCTATTAAACGATTTTTTTTCGAATATCTTTCAAAAAACAATCCTGTTTTTAACTTCTTTTTTTGACAAAAAAGTGTGGTTGATCCCTTTAAAAATTTCTCACTTACCGTCCTTAGTATTTAATTCTACTATGGCTTTTGTTCAAACTGTTTTTAATATAACTACGTATAAAACAGATAAAAGCAAAAAAATCAAAAGTGCACCTCCAGAAGAAAAGTATTATTATGCATTGCAAATTGCAAACTTTTAAATTCTAAGTACTTACTGTCTTTTAAATTCATCAATTGTCAATACTTAAAAGTATTTACCACATATTGTGTGCTCTAATAGTGCTCAAAATATAGAATTATTGATAATAATTTCTCCCTATAATATCTAGGTTATTAACCTTAAAATAATTAAAAATGAAAACAATTTTTACTCATTCGACAAAATTATTTACCATTATTTTTATAAGTCTATTTAGTTTTTCAACGACAATAGCACAACAGACTATTTCTGTGAGCCAACCAACTGGGGGATTTAATATTAACGGAAGCCTCACTGCAGGTGCAGGTACTGGCGACTGGGTTCAAGGATCTGGTGGCGGTTATGTGCTGAATAATGATGGAACACCTGTTAATTCTCTTACAACAAGTCGAAAGATAGATGGTTATGCCGGCGGTAGTCAGGATTTTATATTTAGTGGTAGTAAATTTAATGACAACCCAAATGATTGGAAATGGAGTGTTGGTAATGCTGGTGGTAAAGGGGATATCAATAATGTATTATATCATCTTGGCAATGATCCTGTTAATGTTAATGATCCTACTGACGATAAACAATGGTTATTTGTGGCTGGAGACAGAAAGGAAACAAGTGGTACAAGTAATCTCTACTTTGAATTTCTTCAAAACACTTTAACCAGAAATGCAAATGGTACATTTAATTCTGCTGGACCAAATGGTGGAAGGACTTTAAATGATGTTGCTATATACATTGGATATGTTAATGGTGGAGCAGTTGCAGAAATTAAGTTCTATGTATGGAGTAATATAGGAACAATAGCAAATCCAAACTATACATATGTAGAAAAGTTTCCACCAGTAGGCACTTATTATGGATTTACAAACGGAGGAACTCAAAGTGTTCCTTATAGTGCTTTTGGTAATTCGACATATACAGCAAATCAATTTGTTGAAGCCGCATTTAATGTAACTGCTTTTTTACAATCCACTAATCTTTGTGATGGACTGAAAGTAAAGACTTTATTTGTATCAACAAAATCTTCTGCTGTAGAATCTGCCTCACTCGATGATTTTATTGAACCTATTCAGGTGGGTATTGATCTTGGCCAAGCAACTATTAGTTATGCTGGCCCTTTCTGTCCTGTTGGAACAGCAGGTGTAACTCAAACAGGTGTACAAGGGGGAACTTATTCTTCATCATCTACCGACTTAAAATTTGTAAGTACATCTACTGGGGAAATAAATCTTGCTACAAGCATTCCTGGTACTTATACTGTTACCTATACATTTATAACACCTGGGTGTTCCAATCCAAAAACCACTACAACTATAGTAACAGTAGATCCGGCAACGGTAGCTGGTGCAGTTACTGGTGGATCGACAGTTTGCACCGGAACCAACAGTACCTTATTGACATTAGGAGCACATATAGGAACTATTATAAGATGGGAATCCTCTTTGAATGGAACCACTTGGACGCCTATCATAAATGCAACAAATACGTATACCGCCACTAATCTAACTGCTACTACACAATATCGTGCCGTAATTCAAAGTGCTGCCTGCGCTGCCGCAAATTCTACTGCTACAACTATCACAGTAGATCCATTACCGACAGCTTCTGCGGCAGGCGGAAGCCAAACCATCTGTTCCAATGCAACGGCTACCGTAAGCGGAGCCACTGCTTCAAATGGAACAATACTTTGGACACATAACGGAACTGGTTCGTTAAGCAATGCCACCACATTGACCCCAACCTATACTGCAGCGGCCGGAGATGAAGGCAATACAGTGACCTTGACCATGACCGTTACCAGTAACAATACCTGCGGAATTGCAAAAGCTACAACAACTTATACCGTTAATGTCGATGCATTACCACAGGCTTCTGCGGCAGGCGGAAGCCAAACCATCTGTTCCAATGCAACGGCTACGGTAAGCGGAGCCACTGCTTCAAATGGAACAATACTTTGGACACATAACGGAACTGGTTCTTTAAGCAATGC
>NZ_DASTTN010000157.1:0-6837 GCF_035760125.1 Flavobacterium sp. | reverse complement strand
GTGTAGCTGGGTGCGTTGGCCCTAAATTTAGTACAGAAAGCTCGCTTCCGTCTTCGTTTAGTTTTTCCTTTATTATTTTAGCATATCTATGCTCTGGTGGTAATAATAGTTCTGACATTTTATAATGTTGAATTATTTATTTTTTAGCAATTTGTTGTTGTTCTTCCAAAGAATCTGTCGTCCTTATCTGTTCTTCCGCTGTCTTCCATTGGGAATTCTTTACGCATAGGGAAAGAAATCATCTCATCCATATTCAAAATACGTTTCAATTGTGGATGTCCGATGAAATTGATTCCGAAGAAATCGTAAGTTTCTCTTTCCATCCAATTGGCACACAAAAAGATATTTGAAATACTTTTAATTTCTGGATTTGAACCGTTTATGAATGCTTTAATTCGGATGCGTTTGTTTTCGTACCAATTATGCAAATGATAAACTACAGCAAACTGTTTGTTTTCTTCATTGTCAGGGTAATGTACCGCGCATAAATCAGTCAAAAAGTGAAAACGTAAAGTAGGGTCATTTTTTAAATAAAGAACGACAGCTGTAATGATGTCTGAATCCGCTTCAAATGCAAAAATGTCTTTATCTTGATTGAATCCTAAAACCTTTGAACCAAAAGTTTCTATTAACTTATCTTGAATTTCTGTTGTTTCTAAAGCCATTTTACTTATTGAATGTTATAAGATGCCAATAATTCTTGGTACTCTGGTGAACTTCTTCTTCTTACAGATTCGCTTTTTACTAAGTCTTGTAACCTCATAACTCCATCTACAATTTGTTCTGGGCGAGGAGGACAACCAGGAACATACACGTCTACTGGAATTACTTTGTCAATTCCTTGTAATACAGAGTAAGTATCGAAAATTCCTCCTGAACAAGCACAAGCTCCAACAGCAATTACCCATCTAGGTTCTGCCATTTGTTCGTATACTTGACGTAAAATCGGAGCCATTTTTTTGGAGATAGTTCCCATTACTAATAGCATATCGGCCTGACGAGGAGAGAAACTCACTCTTTCAGAACCAAAACGGGCCAAATCATAATGCGAAGCCATAGTTGCCATAAATTCGATTCCGCAACAAGAGGTTGCAAAAGGTAAAGGCCAAAGTGAATTGGCGCGAGCTAATCCTACAACGTCATTCAGTTTTGTAGCAAAGAATCCTTCACCAACAACACCTTCCGGAGGGGCTACCATATTTATTTTTGAATCGCTCATTTTGTTTTTTTTATTTTGAATGTTGAATTTTAAATTTTGAATGTTTTAATTAATTTATAATTCAACATTTATAATTTAAAATAATTTTATTCCCACTCTAAAGCTTTCTTCTTGATGATATAGAAAAAACCAACCAAAAGAAGCATCATAAAGATAATCATTTTTATCATTCCTTCAATACCTAACTCTTTGAAATTCACGGCCCAAGGATATAAAAATATCACTTCGACATCAAAAAGAACAAACAAAATAGCAACTAAGAAATATTTTACCGAAAACGGGATTCTGGCATTTCCTACAGATTCAATACCGCATTCGAAGTTTTTGTCTTTATTTTCTGAGGATCTTTTCGGGCCAAGTTTACCGGAAATTATGATCACTGCTATGACAAATCCTACAGCCAAAACAAGCTGCATAAAGACTGGAATATAGTTTAATTGTTCGGATTGCATAATTATATTTATTTTGCTTTGAAATGAGGCACAAAGATAGCTTTAGTGAGTGGAAATCACAAGTGCAAAACGAAAATTAGTTTACGAATAAATTAGAAAATTATATTATTTTTATTGATTATAAATAATATTACAGTGGTATGATGTTTTGGTGAGAATAATGCAAAAAAAAACGTTCCGAAATTAATCGGAACGTTTTTTAGACGCTTTTTGCAAAAAATAGTTAACTATTTTTATGCTTAAAGAACTGCAACTTTAGCAGCAACTTTACCTTTTCTTCCTTCTTCTTCTTCATAGCTTACTCTGTCACCTTCGCGTAATTCTTCCGCGTTGATTCCTGATGCATGAACAAAAATGTCTTTTCCTGTTTCTTCGTCTGTAATGAATCCGTAACCTTTAGATTCATTGAAAAATTTAACTGTACCTGTACGCATTGTAATAGTAATAATAATTTATAATGAGGCAAATGTAATCTTTAATATAATACGAAAATCATTCTCACAATATTTTTTTTCTAAAATTATTGATATTCAACCTTTTCACCTAATTTGTTAAATTTAATTTAATATGTAATTCCTTTAATTGTGATTCGTCAATAACAGACGGAGCGTCAATCATTACGTCTCTTCCAGAGTTGTTTTTTGGGAATGCAATAAAATCACGAATAGTCTCTTGTCCCCCTAAAATAGCGACTAGACGGTCCAATCCAAAAGCTAAACCACCGTGAGGAGGTGCTCCAAATTGGAAAGCATCCATTAGGAAGCCAAATTGTGCTTTTGCTTCTTCTTCAGTAAAGCCTAAATATTTAAACATTAATTGTTGTGTCGCCTTGTCATGAATACGAATTGAACCTCCTCCAATTTCATTTCCGTTCAAAACCATATCATAGGCATTGGCACGAACTTTTCCAGGATCGGTTTCTAATAAGTGCATATCTTCTGGTTTTGGAGAAGTAAATGGGTGATGCATAGCATGGTAACGTCCGCTTTCTTCGTCAAATTCTAACAATGGGAAATCCACAACCCAAAGAGGTGCAAACTCTGCAGGATTTCTTAATCCCAAACGAGTTGCTAATTCCATACGCAAGGCGCTTAATTGTGCTCTTGTTTTGTCGGCTGGTCCAGAAAGTACAAAAATCATATCACCAGGTTTTGCTCCTGTAGTTTTTGCCCAATTGGTCAAGTCTTCTTGATCGTAGAATTTATCTACAGAAGATTTAAAAGTTCCATCCTCGTTGCATTTTGCATATACCATTCCGCTGGCGCCTACTTGTGGACGTTTTACCCAGTCAATTAAGGCGTCAATTTCTTTACGGGTATAATTTCCTGCTCCAGGAACCGCTATTCCGACAACTAATTCGGCAGCATTGAAAACCGGGAAATCTTTATGTTGTGCAAATTCGTTCAATTCACCAAATTCCATTCCGAAACGAATGTCCGGTTTGTCATTTCCGTATGTTTTCATGGCATAATCGTAAGTAATTCTAGGGAATTTATCTACTTCGATGCCTTTTATTTCTTTTAGCAAATGACGAGTCAAACCTTCAAATACATTCAAAATATCTTCTTGCTCCACAAATGCCATTTCACAGTCAATTTGTGTAAACTCCGGTTGTCTGTCTGCACGTAAATCTTCATCACGGAAACATTTTACAATTTGAAAATATTTATCCATTCCACCCACCATCAATAATTGTTTGAAAGTTTGTGGAGATTGTGGCAAAGCATAGAATTGCCCTTCGTTCATACGTGATGGTACGACAAAATCTCTTGCTCCTTCTGGAGTTGATTTGATTAAGTAAGGAGTTTCCACTTCACAGAAATCCAAGTCTGAAAGATATTTACGCACTTCCATTGCCACTTTGTGACGGAAAAGCAAACTGTTTTTTACTGGATTTCTTCGAATGTCCAAGTAACGGTATTTCATTCGGATGTCTTCACCACCATCAGTTTCATCTTCGATGGTAAACGGAGGAGTCAAAGCGGCATTTAATATATTTAGTTCGGTTACTAAAATTTCGATTTCACCGGTAGGAATGTTTTTGTTTTTGGCTTCACGCTCAATAACAGTTCCTTTTACCTGAATCACATATTCGCGACCCAATGTTTTAGCAGCTTCAAAAACTTCTTTTATAGAACGACTTTCGTCAAAAATCAATTGTGTAATTCCATAACGGTCGCGTAAATCTACCCAATTCATAAATCCTTTATCTCTAGATTTTTGAACCCAACCGGCAAGTGTAACTTCTGTATTGATATGTGAGGCGTTCAATTCGCCACAATTATGACTTCTGTACATGATATAAATTTTAGTTTTTGCTCTTTTTAGCGCGAGTGCAAATTTAGGATTAACTTATGAATTTTAGATTGCGAAAGTCGATTTTTTGTATTTATCTTTTTTGAATGATGACAAAAAAGCAAAATCTCTCTCTTTAGCCCCGATAGCAGTGAAAATCCTCTCTCGTTTTTTCAACGAGAGAGATTGAAACGGATAGCGGGACCGTTGCCAACTGAAAAAGCCAAATTTTTCTGCTCCAGATTAATAATTGAACTCAGATAATATGAAATTCGGCGGGCCTAATTATTTTTATTAAAAGTTAGTTTTTCCTAAAATTGACTTAAATCATCTCTTTTTGGAAAGAAATTTCTTTATTTTTTATTTCCAATGTTAAGCTTTCGCATATGTTACGAAATTGTTACCAAAATGTTTTTTTAATGTAAAATTTGTCTCTAAATTTGATATATAAGATGTAAACAATTAAAAACTAACGATATGAAAAAGCTTGTAATTTTAGTAGCGGTATTATTCTCAGGGGCTATTTTTGCACAAGATGCGAAACCCGTTTTGGAGCCATTCGGCAAAAAAATAAAAGCCACCTATTTTTATGAAAATGGGCAAGTGCAACAAGAAGGCTATTTTGAAAATGGTAAATTAGAAGGAATCTGGGTTTCCTATAACGAATCCGGAGATAAAATTTCCTCAGGAGAATATGTTGCTGGCGTAAAAACAGGCAAATGGTTTTTCTGGTCTCAAATTGATGGAAAAAATAGTCTTAGCGAAGTTGATTTCTCTAATAACAAAATTGAAAAAGTTAAAAATTGGAGACAAGATGCTTTTGCGACTTCAAACGAGTAGCAATACATAGTTAATTTAAGAAAAGGAGAAAGTCATTGTTGATTTTCTCCTTTTTTTATTGCGCTTTTCAGTGTTATAACTTTGTTAAGTTCGAATTTGTTTAAATGGATTTATTGTACCTTTATTATGCAAATGCATCGTATGGTTTAGGGTGAAATAGAGAATCAGTTTATTCAAAATATCTATTTGTCAGTGCCCCAAATTATAAAGTTTGTGTTTGTTAAGAAATCGGCTTTTATAGATTACTGTATTAGCCGATTTTGACTGTTGTAGTGCTTTTTAATGTTTATTGAATTAAAAAAGCAATTGTTTGTACTGCCCCTTTTTTATAAATCTCTTCTATTCCCTTTGATTATTTTCTAAAGCGGAACAAAAAAGGGATTTTCTTTAAATTATTTTATTCTAATTTTTTAATCTAATTAGTATGCCAAAGTATGTTATTGAAAGGGAAATTCCCAACGCAGGGAATTTGACACCAGCACAATTAAAAGAAATTTCGAATACATCTTGTGATGTCTTAAGACAAATGGGGCCAGAAATACAGTGGAAACACAGTTATGTGACTGATGACAAAATCTATTGTGTTTATATTGCGCCAAATGCAGAAATGATTAGGGAACATGCCGATAAGGGCGGGTTTCCAGCCAATAAAATAAGTCTTGTTTCGGAAATTATCGACCCGGTTACTGCGGAGTAGCAAGTTATCGCTTATTTTGGAAAAGGAGAAAATCGCTTAGATTTTCTCCTTTTTGTTTTTAAATAACTTCCAAGTTTGTAGTTACCTGGCTGTAGTCAAAAACTCCATCCCATATCTCGTCTATTCTGATGAGCGCCTTGTCCAAAGGAATAACTTTCCATTTGCCATTGGTTTCAGAACCAAGTCCAGTGTTTTTTAATTTCTGCAACGCATCTTTTACGTCAAAATCAAGTTCGGTATTGTGTTTTGTTTTAAACCAAGATTCAATCTGATGGTCGAGTTCTTCTTCCGTTAAGGGAGTTTCGCTTCTGTTCAAAAAGGAGTAGGCCAAGATGGTTTCCTTAAGCACTTCCTCTTCCGAAGAGTTTAACAAAGAATAAAACGCACCACTGTTATTCCCCAGATTTTTAAAATAAAGACTGTCCGAAAGCATTTTCGAATACTTTATCTTCTTGTTCACAAAGTTGTTGTATTGACGGAACAAGTACGCACCTAATATTCCGAGGGCGATCAAACCTTGGTTTAACGATGTTTTGCTGTTTAGCAAATCAATTGTTTCCCCAGATTCAACGGCCGATTGCATCGTGATCAATGCCGGAATCACTTTGGTACTCAATAACGAAATACCACCCACAAGTCCTGGAACCCATAACAATAGTTTATCGGTTGTGGACATCATCGGGACTGCATTCGGGAATATCGTTTCTATGTCGTTTTTGGGAACGCGTTTGAAGATTTTCAATACGATAGCCCCGGGATCAATCGGCATTTTGTTCGTACGGTTTTTCTTTTCCTTATAGTAATCGGCATCGTGATAATTAAGGTAAATCATCACGCGGTCATAATATTCAATCTCTATTTCTTTCTTCCAAAAAAAGAATTTAGAGACCGTTTCTTTTGCTTTATGCTGACCACGCACATACAATCCGTATTCTTTGTAATCCTCTATGTTAATGTCCAGTTTCAAACCAATCAAATCCGAATCTTGGAAGGCCCTGTCCAAAGTTTCCTGATCCACACGACTATAATTGCCTCGATCCAAAACTTTAAGCAGTGTTTCTTTGAAAAGGGAAAAATCACTTTTGCCAACAAAAGCCTCGCGTTCTTTTGGATTTAAATCCGGGTCGAACAACGCATAATTTTGTTTTAAATTACGGATCAGGTTAAATGCGTCATAGTGGAAATAATGCTCAATGATGTCGAACAGCTTTTTGAAATCCTCGACCTGCTTTTCTTCTCCTGCATATTCCGCCAGTTGTTCTTCGAGTAAAAATTCCTTATCAAATGGGATATAGTGTTCTGGTTGCATATTGAATTCGGGACTTTAATGGATT
>NZ_DASTTN010000156.1:0-8327 GCF_035760125.1 Flavobacterium sp. | reverse complement strand
GGTTGGGAAAACTCTTTTAGTTTTAATTTTAGTTTTTTAGATAATAAATGTGCCCCAGCCTGGATTCAACAGAAATCCGCCAAGTTTTTGAACGAGGCGGATTTTTTATTTCCAGTTCAAAAAATCTAATTTCTAAAATCTCTTTGGGCGTGCCACCAGTAGAAAAGGAGCCCAATATGCAAATCGCTTATTTGGCTCCTTCCCTACTGCTGTCAGGCTATCCGCGCTACTTCGGTAGCTTGCTACTATCCTTCACGCACTAAACGACAACTATTTATTACAAAAGATATTTAGGATAAAATCCAATAATCTAAATCGGCAAAACCGTCGTACTCTTCACTTCCGAAATAATAAAAAAACTGTTTATCAAAGACACCTCAGGTAAAATCGACAATTTCATTTGATGAAAATGATGATAACTTTCCATATCAGGCAATACAATTTTGAGCATATAATCAAAACTTCCCGAAACAAAATTACACTCCACCACTTCAGGCAAATTCAATATCGCCTGATTGAAACTATCCGAAATATCAAAAGTTTGTTTAACTAAGGTCACTTGACAGTAAACAGTCAGGTTTTTACCCAGCTTTTTCTTATTCAAAATAGAAACATATCGCTCTATAATACCCTCTTTTTCAAGACGTTTAACTCGATCATGGACCGGAGTTAACGAAAGATTTATTCGATTTGAAATGTCTTTTAATGTCAAATGAGCATCTTCCTGCAGGAGGCGCAATATTTTTCTGTCGTTTTCATCTAAAATCATAACAAAAAGAGGTTTAATAAAATTGATTTATAACAAAATAATCCGATTAATTTTCTTTTTAGAAATAAAAAAAGCACTAAAAAAAGAATTATTTCATGCTAAATTACTAAATAAAAATAATATTTTCCTATTTTGATTTACAATGAACAAAATTTTTCTTTATCTCCTAAATTTGTAATTGAATTTTAAATCAATCACTAAATACAACAGTTATGATAATCGGTGTACCAAAAGAAATTAAGAATAACGAAAATCGTGTTGCTCTAACTCCAGCAGGTGTTGCTGAGATGAAAAATAACGGTCATAGTGTTTATGTTCAAGCAACTGCAGGTGAAGGAAGCGGTTTTGCTGATGAAGAATATACTGCAGCCGGCGCTGTAATCTTACCTACTATTGAAGAGGTTTACGGTATCGCCGAAATGATTATCAAAGTAAAAGAGCCAATTGCTTCAGAATACCCACTTATCAAAAAAGATCAACTACTTTTCACATACTTCCACTTTGCATCATCAGAGCCATTAACTCATGCAATGATTGAGCGTCAAGCTATCTGTTTGGCATACGAAACTGTTGAAAAAACAGACCGTAGCTTACCATTATTAGTTCCAATGTCAGAAGTAGCGGGTCGTATGTCTATTCAAGAAGGTGCAAAATACCTAGAAAAACCATTAAAAGGAAGAGGAATTCTTCTTGGAGGTGTTCCGGGTGTTCCCCCTGCCAAAGTATTAGTACTTGGTGGTGGAATCGTAGGAACTCAAGCAGCAAAAATGGCCGCTGGTCTAGGAGCTCAGGTAACTATTATGGATGTGAGTTTACCACGTTTACGTCAATTAGACGATATTATGCCAGCCAACGTTATGACTCAAATGTCTAACGACTACAACATCAGAAAAGCAATTTTAGACACTGATTTGATTATTGGAGCTGTATTAATTCCTGGAGCAAAAGCACCACATTTGATTAAACGTGATATGTTAAAATCTATGCGTCCAGGAACAGTTCTTGTTGACGTAGCTGTAGACCAAGGTGGTTGTATCGAAACTTGTACTCCTACAACACACGAAGACCCAACTTTCATCATTGACGATATCGTACATTACTGTGTGGCTAATATGCCAGGTGCAGTTCCTTATACTTCAACATTAGCCCTTACAAATGCTACATTACCTTATGCTGTACAATTGGCAAATAAAGGATGGCAAAAAGCTTGTGCTGAAAACCAAGAATTAAAAAAAGGATTAAACATTGCTAACGGAAAAATCCTTTACAAAGGAGTAGCCGAAGCTTGGAATCTTCCTTTTAATGAAGAGTTAGTATTAGAAGACGTTGTTTGCTAATATTAAATAAGTGCTTACTACACTAGAAAAACCCGTTTTGTTCTTCAAAACGGGTTTTCTGTTTTTATCAAGAGTATATATTATTTCCCAAAGACATATTTACACCAAACAAAATCATTCCCAAACAAAAAATCCGCCTCATAATCGAGACGGATTCTTATATTTTTTAAAACTACAATCAACAATCTTTTTTCTGATTACTGATTACTACTCCTTCGGTTTTGTCAAATAATACACTGGAATACCAGTCACCATTATCAACACTCCCCATCCACAAGTCGAAAATTTAGTTAGCAATAACCCAATACAAATTGCTATCGCAATAATAATATACACAAGAGGCAAAAATGGATATCCAAAAGCTTTGTAAGGTCTATCAACTTCCGGCATTTTCTTTCTAAGAATAAAAATTCCATAAATAGTAAGTATGTAAAAAATCAATACAATGATAATTACAAAATCCAACAAATCCCCATACTTCCCAGTCAAACACAATGCAGAAGCCCAAACACATTGAGCCCACAAAGCCCATGCAGGAACACTTGCATTATTAAGAGAAGCTGCTTTCTTGAAAAACAAACCATCTTTTGCCATCGTATAGTACACTCTGGCACCAGCCATAATCAATCCATTGTTACAAGCAAAAGTAGAAATCATAATCATCAAGGCAATAATAATAGTCCCCATATCGCCAAAAGTATATTGAGAAGCAACCACCGCAACACGATCTGACTTTGCAGTCGCAATCTCTTGAAAAGGAACTACTGCTAGGTACATCAAGTTGGTCAATGAATAAATAATCGTAACTATAAACGTTCCCAAGAACAAACTCAATCCCACATTACGTTTTGGGTTTTTAATTTCTCCTGCAATAAAGGTGACTCCCACCCAAGCATCACTTGAAAACAAAGAACCAACCATTGCTGCAGATATACCCGTTAACAAAGCAGTACCACCAATAGGCATCCAAGACCCACTTTCAGTATCAAAAGCTCTTGAACTCCAAGCATTAGTCCAGTTTGCGTTCCAAATATCTGCTTTGGCAGCTAATACAAATCCAAAGACAATCAATCCAAACAGCGATAAAATTTTAATAATAGTCAAAACCGTTTGCATAATTTTACTGTTCTTCACCCCACGGCTATTGATATATGTCAATAAGACAATCGTAATTATAGAAACAATTTGAGCTGCATTTAATTTAAAATCACCCAATTCATACAAAACATTTTCGTCACTCAAAGGCGGATATAAATAGGCTGCAAATTTGGAGAATCCAACACCAACAGCTGCAATAGTCCCAGTTTGTATTACTGCAAAGAAACTCCAGCCATATAAGAAGGCAATTAACTTATTATAAGCTTCTTTAAGATAAACATATTGCCCTCCTGCATTAGGGAACATAGCACTCAATTCACCGTAACTCACGGCAGCTATCATGGTAATCAAACCTGAAATCAACCATATTAATACTAACCATCCTGCTGACCCAACTTGTCGGGCAATATCGGCACTCACAATAAATATTCCAGATCCTATCATCGACCCAACAACAAGCATTGTTCCGTCTAGTAATCCGAGTTCTCTTTTAAATTCTCCTGGTTTGTTTTCTTCCATTTTTATAGGTTTATTTTTTTGGTTGGCTAAAGATATACTTTTTTTTGAAAATGACTAATAATACTCTTCACGTCGAAAGACTAAATAATAAAAAACAAAAAACCCTTAAGTTTCCTTAAGAGTTCCATTAAATCATTGTTATAAAAAGCTATTTAATAACGCGATTCACCTGTGCAAAATTACGTTGGTAATAAGGCTCCTTTGTAGAGGAAATAATCACTCCAGAATGTGTCGAAGAATGGATGAATTTTATTTCATCTTCTGCAACTTCAATAACCATTCCGACATGATTAATATGATGTCTGCCGTTGGTTTTAAAGAAAATCAAATCTCCTTTTTGAGCATTCTCATCATTAATTTTTTCTCCAACGGAAGATTGCTCAATTGATGACCTAGGCAGTTTTATATCAAAAGCACCAAAAGTAGAATACATAAAACCAGAACAATCGAATCCAGCAGTTGTTGTCCCTCCGCTTCTATATCTAGTTCCTATTTTATCTGATGCTAACTGTATAATTTGATCTATCAAATCTGCATTCGGTATATTTACAGACGCATTTATTGTATCCTTTGGTTTTTCCACATGGGATTCCACCACTTCTTCTTTACTGTTTTTTTCTACTTTTTCACTTAGAACTTGAATACTCAACTTTGAACCAACCAATAATTTTTGTTGAATAGCCGGATTTTGCTTTTCTAAATCTGCAACGGTAATTCCATATTTTTTGGCAATTCCGTATTTGGTTTCTTTGGTCAAAACCTTATGGAAAATTTCTGTTGTCTGAATTTGAGAATCTGTTTTTACTACATTTTCTTTAGTTGCGTTTTCAACAGCAACAGTCTCTTTACTTTCTAAAACTGCAACTGGAACATCTTTTATTTCAGGCTTTTTCTCTTCAACAACAATTTCCTTTTCAACTATTTTACCATTATTTGGAATAGCAATAATCTGCCCGATGCTTAACCCTTTCTTACCTATTTTTGGATTGGCACTTTGTAATTCTTTTAACGAAACACCGTACATTTTTGCGATGACGTACAAAGACTCTTTGGCTTTCACTTGATGCGCCAAAGGAGTTGTTTGTTCTACAGCCTCAACTACCTCTTGCGTTTTTGAATTAGATAAACTTGCTATTTCTTTCTTGGTCAAACTTGATGGAATAATAATCGTTTGGCCAACTTTTAATCCTTCAGCTTCTAATTGAGGATTGGCTTTATAAAGCAGTTCTGTAGTAGTTTTGAATTGCTTCGTAATTCCGTATAATGTTTCTTGCGGTAATACTTGGTGATTAATTTCTGTTGCTTTTTCAGAATCAGTAGCTGTTAAATCATTTGTTTTTTTAGATTCAGAATTTGGAATCAACAAAACCTGATTAAGTTGTAAGGTTTTTTTAGCTTTAGGATTTAGCTTATAAATAGAAGCTATCGAAACATTATATTTTTGAGCAATACTAGAAATTGTTTCCCCTTTTACTATGGTGTGTTTAATGCTATTATCTTGCGAGAAAACACTAATACTGCATAAAAAAAGTGCTATAACAATTAATCTAAAATACTTCATCATTTTTTATTTTTTCCTCATTTTTAACAATACAAGCATTTTTGAGGTGAATTATTGAATTTTGCTGTATTTTATGCCTCAAAAATCATTTTTTTTGAAGATTTACAAATATAAGTTTTTAAGTAGATTCGAAAGTTAAAGGATTACTAAAATTTACAAAAAAGTTATAATCATCTACTTTTCAGACGTTAATGTTGTTTTTTTACACCTCAAACATCTTACAAGCTTTCCAAAATAGCCACATAATGAAATATCGTTCCAAAAAGCACGAAGAAATGCCAAACGGTATGAAAGTAGTTTTTATGTCCTTTTACATAAAAATAAACTCCAACAGTATAACTCAATCCTCCGGCAAGTATCCACAAAAAAATCGATAAAGGAATGTTACCCCACAACGGCTTTATAACAAAAACAATCATCCAGCCCATCAACAAATACAACCCAACAGAAACAAACTTAAAACGATCAACATAAAAAATCTTAAAAAAAGTTCCCAACAAAACTACTGACCACATTATTCCCAAAAAAACCAAAGCTGTTTCTTTATTCAAATAAATAACCATCAATGGGGAGTAGGTTCCGGCAATTAGATAGTAAATGCTTATGTGATCTGCAATTTTAAGCAGTTGTTTCGTTTTCTCTTTTTGTACCAAATGATACAAAGACGAAAATGAATACACCAGTAACATTCCTATTCCAAAAATAATAACAGATAATTCAGTAATTAAATTATGCCCGCGTGCTTTCGCAATAAGGAACGGCATTGCAATCAAACAAAAAAGTACACCAAGAATATGTGAAATTCCATTTGTTAATTCTTCGTTGCGCGTTTGAATTCTATTTACCATATTACAAACTCTTTAAAAAACATCAATTTTATTAGCTTAAAGATAACTCAACATTATTCATCCACTCCAATATTTCTTTCACTTTTTACATGTCAACACAACAAAAAAATCTTATAAAAATCAATACCTAGCCTGATGGGAATGGAAAGCCTTGTGAAGTTGACTTGTATTTTTTCTTGATATAAAAGAGCGACCAGAGGAAGCTCCTTTTATATCTTAGAAAAAAACAAGGATACGAACAAGCTTGAAATGACAGCAGGATTAGCTCCTTATTATAACAAATATATCTAAACAAAAAACTCCCAAGATGTCTCTTGAGAGTTTTAATATATAAATTTTTAAAAGCTTATGAATTAGCTTCAGCAGCAATTAAGTTCAATGCAGAACCTGCAACGAACCAACCAATTTGACTTGCGTTGTAAGTGTGGTTAGCTAAGATGACGTCTTTACTTCCGTCAGCGTGAACGAATTCTAAAGTCAAAGGTTTCCCTGGAGCGAAATCAACTAAATCAATGAAGTTAATAGTATCATCTTCCTGGATTTTGTCATAATCAGCTTCGTTTGCAAATGTCAATCCTAACAATCCTTGTTTTTTAAGGTTTGTTTCGTGGATACGGGCAAATGATTTTACCAATACAGCTTTTACACCCAAGAAACGAGGCTCCATAGCAGCATGTTCACGAGAAGACCCTTCACCATAGTTGTGATCTCCAACAACAATTGAAGGTATTCCGGCCGTTTTGTAGGCTCTTGCCACAGCAGGAACAGCCTCATAAGCACCTGTCAATTGATTTTTAACAGAATTTGCTGTTTGGTTGAATGCATTGATAGCACCAATCAACATATTGTTTGAGATATTATCCAAATGTCCACGGAAACGCAACCATGGTCCAGCCATAGAAATATGGTCTGTTGTACATTTTCCGAAAGCTTTGATCAATAATTTAGCACCTGTAATATTTTTACCGTCCCAAGCATCAAAAGGAGCCAATAATTGCAAACGATCTGAAGTTTCGCTTACCGCAATCTTAACGCTTGAACCATCTTCTGCCGGTGCTTGAAAACCTGCGTCTTCAACAGCGAAACCTCTTTTTGGTAATTCGTCACCAAATGGAGCATTTAATTTTACAGCTTCTCCATTGTCATTCATTAAAGTATCAGTTAATGGATTGAAATCCAATCTTCCTGAAATAGCTAGTGCAGCCACCATTTCTGGCGAAGTTACAAAAGCATGTGTATTAGGGTTACCGTCGGCTCTTTTAGAAAAGTTACGATTGAATGAATGCACAATAGTGTTTTTCTCTTCTTTATCTGCTCCTGCTCTATCCCATTGTCCGATACATGGACCACAAGCATTTGTAAATACTTTAGTTCCCATTTTCTCGAAAGTAGCGATAATACCATCTCTTTCGATAGTATAACGAATTTGTTCCGATCCTGGATTGATTCCGAATTCCGCTTTTGGAGTGATTCCATGCTCAACAGCTTGGTTTACGATTGAAGCAGCACGAGCCATATCTTCGTAAGAAGAGTTCGTACAAGAACCAATTAATCCCCATTCCACTTTTATTGGCCATCCATTTGCTGCAGCTTCCGCTTTCATTTTTGAAACTGGAGTTCCGCGGTCTGGCGTAAAAGGCCCGTTGATATGTGGTTCTAATTCTGATAAATTGATTTCGATAAGTTGGTCAAAATATTTTTCCGGATTAGCATATACTTCTGGATCTGCTGTCAAATAAGAAGCTACTTTATCGGCAGCGTCCACTACATCCTGACGATCTGTAGCAGCTAAATACCTGCGCATAGAATCATCGTAACCAAATGTAGATGTTGTAGCACCAATTTCGGCACCCATATTACAGATAGTTCCTTTTCCTGTACAGGACATATTCAAAGCACCTTCTCCAAAATATTCAACAATAGCACCGGTTCCACCTTTTACAGTAAGAATATCAGCTACTTTTAGGATAACATCTTTTGGAGCTGTCCAACCGGATAATTTTCCAGTCAATTTTACTCCGATCAATTTAGGAAATTTCAATTCCCAAGACATCCCAGACATTACATCCACGGCGTCAGCACCACCCACACCGATAGCCAACATTCCCAATCCACCAGCATTTACAGTATGGGAATCTGTACCAATCATCATTCCTCCAGGGAAAGCATAGTTTTCCAAAACAATTTGGTGAATA
>NZ_DASTTN010000155.1:0-9782 GCF_035760125.1 Flavobacterium sp. | reverse complement strand
GAACAGCTTTCGGAGATTATTTATATCAGGAACGAAGGCCATACTGTTATTGAAGCCATCAACAGACAATTGGCGCATTATCCGTATCATATTGGGCAAATTGTTTTTTATGCCAAACAACTCAAAAAAAGCGGATGGGATAGTTTATCGATTCCAAAAAACAAATCGAATAATTATAACGCAGATAAATTTGCACAGGAGAAGTCAATTAAAAATTTTACTGAAGAAGAATTTAGACGATTAAAATAAGTAAATATACAAATCATATTGCCCCAGATGGAAGTGAAAACCCCGCAGTCTCGTTGACCTAAATTTTTTGTGTTTGCAAAGCGACTGAAAGAAGCTCTTGCAAACACTTAAAAATTTTGTCAACGAGACGAGGAGTTGTAACGGACAGCTGGATTAGGCCCAAACAAAACAATAATAAATACGAAGGAATGAAAAAAATAATACTATTCTCCCCTCTACTACTGCTCATGTCTTGCTATAATGTAGAACGAAATTGTGCCGATTTTAAAACTGGAAAATTTAAGTTTGAATACGAAATTGACGGTGTTAAAAAAACAACGGTCTTTGAGCGCAATGATAGTATTGAAATAGAGACTTTTGAAGGAAAAACGGATACTGCCACAATTCGTTGGGTGAATGATTGCGAATATGTTTTGCAGAAAAAACACCCGAAAAACAAGGCTGAAGAGAAAGCGATTGACATGAAAATTTTGACAACTTCAAAAAATTCCTATACCTTTGAATTTGGAATGGTTGGTGTCGATTCTAAACAAAAAGGAACGGTAACCAAGATTTCAGATTAAAGAATTCAGACTGTGGTATTCAGGCTGCTGAAACTCATAATTTTAACCCCATAAGTATATAAAATGGAAGTATTTTTAAACCCAGATGCTTGGATTGCCTTATTGACATTGACTTTTTTAGAAATTGTTTTAGGTATTGACAACATCATTTTTATCTCAATTGCAACCGGAAAATTAGCTCCAGCTGACCGCAAAAAAGCTACCAAAATAGGAATGTTTCTTGCCATGTTCATGCGAATCGCACTTTTATTTGGAATTAATTTTTTAACTCAAATGAAAAAGCCTTGGTTTACTATTGACTTGAGTTGGTTACATGCTGGGGTTACAGGGCAAAGTGTCATTTTATTGTTGGGAGGTTTATTCTTGATTTATAAAAGTACCAATGAAATTCGCGAGAAAGTAGATGAAAAAGGTCATGAAGAAAAAGAATTGGGTAGAGCTGCCGCAAAATCTTTTCAAAGTGTTATCCTTCAAATTATAATGATAGACTTGGTTTTCTCATTTGATAGTATTCTAACTGCTGTGGGAATGACAAATGGTGTTGAAGGCGCTTTAGTCATTATGATTACAGCTGTGGTGATATCGGTTTTAATTATGATGCAGTTTGCGGTTCCTGTTGGGAATTTTGTCAACAAACATCCATCAATACAAATTTTAGGATTGTCCTTTTTGATTTTGATAGGATTTATGCTGTTGACAGAAAGTGCTCATTTAGCAAATGCTCTTGTTTTTGGAAGCCATGTGACTCCAGTACCAAAAGGTTATTTGTACTTTGCCATTTCATTCTCTTTATTTGTTGAAATATTAAATATGAAAATGTCCAAAACGAAGAAATAAAAAAAGAACACAGTTACCCAAAAGGTGCTGTGTTTTTTTTTATATAATAAATTTAGTTTCAAAACAGCACCAATGAAAAATACCATTTCGCATAGAGTTGCCGATTTTTTAAAGAACTTCCCTCCTTTTACTTTTTTAAATCAAAAAGACATTGAAATTCTTTCCGAGCAAATATCTATTATCTACAAAGAAAAAGACAGTATTATTTTTGCCGAAAATGAAGATACTCATAATTCATTTTATGTGGTCCACAAAGGAGCAGTCGCACTCAGGAAAGGTCCAAAAAATGATGTTTTGGATATGTGTGACGAGGGAGATATTTTCGGTTTGAGACCACTTATTGCCAATGAGAACTATAAAATGGAAGCTAGAGCTTATGAAGAAACGATTCTTTATGCCATACCCATCTCAATTTTTAGACCTTACGCACTAGAAAACGAATCGGTTGGCAATTTCTTAATACAAAGTTTTGCCTCTAATACTAACAATCCATACTCTAAAAGTCATAGAGGCAAGTTGTATGGTGAAACTTTAGCGGGTGACATTTTGGAAACCGACACCAAGCTATTTGATATTCAGCCTGTAAAATATTCCAAAAAAATAGTTACCTGTTCGTCTATAAGTACTGCAAAAGAGATAGCCGAAATTATGACCAAAAAAAATGTTGGAGCCATACTTGTTGTCGAAGATAAACTTCCTATTGGTATCATCACCGATAAAGATTTAAGGAACAAAATTGTAACTGGAGAACATTCCATAACTGCCGCGGCATCAGTAATAATGACCAGCCCTGTTATTACCTATCCTAAAAAACTGACCGCTACTCAAGCACAAATGACAATGATGAAAAGCAACATCAGCCACTTATGCATTACAAAAGATGGCACACCAAACACAAAAGCGGTTGGCATCCTTTCCAAACACGATGTTATGGTTTCACTTGGAAACAATCCTGCTGTATTGATAAAAGCCGTAAAAAGAGCTAAAAAATACAAGGACATTAAACCGATACGTGCCAGTATCATGCAGTTATTACAAGGCTATCTGGACCAAAACATCCCAATAACACTGACATCAAAAATCATTACTGAATTGAATGATGTATGCATTCAACAGGTTATAGCCATTTCACTAAAAAAAATGAGCATCCCGCCTCCTGTAAAATTTGCATGGTTAGCTATGGGAAGTCAGGGACGAAGTGAGCAATTATTACAAACAGACCAAGACAATGCTTTAGTCTATGAAGATGTACCTGAAGAATTAAAAGAGAAGACTAAAAAGTATTTCTTAGAATTAGCCACTCATGTCAACAAAGGATTATTTGAAATTGGATATGATTATTGTCCAGCAGAAATGATGGCTTCTAATCCGAAGTGGTGTTTAAGTCTAGGCGAATGGAAAAAACTGGTTCATCATTGGATTACAAATACTGGAAAAGACGAAGTATTATTGTCTTTCATCTTTTTTGACTATAGCCTTTCTTATGGTGATAGCGAAATTGTAAATAACTTATCAGATTATATTTTAGAAGACATAAAGGCAAACCCAGTATTTTATCTTCATTTAGTGAGTGGTGCTCTGCAAAGTCCCTCTCCTAGTGGTTTTTTTAGAGAATTTTTATTGGAACAAGACGGAGCAAACAAAGATTTTTTCGACATAAAAAGAAGAGCTTTAATGCCTTTGAGCGATGCCGCAAGAGTATTAATTTTGTCACATGCCGTAAAATCAATTAGTAATACGCCTGAACGTTTTGAAAAACTGGCAGAATTGGAACCGCAGAATAGAGAATTGTACTTGGCATGTTCCTATTCCTATAGAGCGCTCTTAAAATTTCGAACGAAACAAGGTCTTTTACATAATGATTCTGGTCAATATATTGCGCTTGGAGACCTAACAAAACTTGAAAAAATAAAACTTAAAAGCACCTTTAAAACCATTAAAGAGATACAAGAAGTTATTTCCATACGCTTTAATCCTTCAAATATATTGTAATGAGTAACTTTTTAAAAAGAAGCAAAGCAACCCTATTTGATTTTTTGAAGATCCAAAGAAAACCAATCGACGAGACACTTTCAAACACTGTTGAAAGTACTCGTTTTGTAGTTTTAGATACTGAAACCACAGGTTTTGATTATGACAATGACCGAATACTTTGCATTGGTGCCATTACACTTCAGAACGGTGTAATTTCAATTCCTAATAGTTTTGAAATTTATATTCACCAAGATCATTACGATAAAAAAAGCGCCCAAATTCATGGAATTTTAAAAGATTGGGTTATGGACAAACCCTCAGAACTGGAAGCTTTACAACAATTTTTGGCTTTTTTGGGAGACTCCATTATCATTGCTCATCACACCATATTTGATGTAACAATGATTAATCAGGCTTTGGAACGAAATGGTCTTCCGCATTTAACGAACAAAACATTGGACACTGCGTTTCTTTATAAAAAAACGCTCATAATGTCTAACCTCTTGGAGCGTAAGGAAAAATATGCCTTGGATGACCTCGCAGATAAATTTGACATTTCAAAAAAGGATCGTCATACCGCAATGGGTGACGCCTATATAACAGCGATTGCTTTTCTAAAAATCGTAAAGAAATTAAAAGATTTAAAAGGGAAAACAGAATTTACCTTAAGGGATTTGTTTAAATAAAAAAAGCTCCAAAAAGGAGCTTTTTTTATTCTAGAATAAGACAACCTGTCCGTCATCATCCAATTGGACATCCGTATCATCGGAATTTATTTCTCCTTGAACTTCAATTTCCTCCGGAACAATTTCTTCAGGAGCTTCATATGGTAAAGGCTCCAATAGGTTTACTTGTTTCAATTTATCTGTTGTCAATTGATTACCGAGTGCTTTAAATCCTTTTACAGCTATAAATGACTCAATATCCACGGTCAAATTATCTTTTTGAACTCCTTTCACCTTCGTGAAAACTAATTCGGCTACAGGGCGATAATCAGTCGCTACGATCTCTAATCTTGAATTGGCATGCTCCGTGATGAAAGATTCCTCTTTATTTTCGGTTTCCACCAAGAAACGTTTTATGTAATAACGTTCTTTTTCGCCATCATAATAAATTGCCGAAATTGGCTTTTTAGGTATCCATTTTTCAAGAACAATCATATCTTCATCAAAATGAGTAGACAATTCAGGAGTAATGACTTTTATTTTTCCAGCTTGCGAAATCACTAGAATTTTGTCACTCGGTCTAAATTCACCTAATAACTCTCCCCTGGCATCAACGTTCAATCGTTGAACGGTATCATCAAACCAAACCTTTCTTGGCAAGAGCGTTGAAATACCTTTTTCTTTCAATTCAATTTTCTTGATAGGATATTTAGAAACTAAATTTCCTTTGGAAGCACGACCTTTAATAGCTAAAGCAGCAAAATCAATATCGAATTTCAGTTTTTTTATACTTCCAACCTGGCGTAATAAAATAGTAATTACCTCAGCTTCTCCATTAGGGTTACAAGAAAAATACAAGGTCTGTGAACCCGCTGTTTCATTTGTCAAATCGTAAGGTTTATCACGAGTAACTCCCGAAACATTAAATCTCTTAATATATGATGGTCCAGACTTACCATCACGATAAATCATATTGTAAATGGTACGCTTATCACTTTTGTCAAAAATGGCAACATGAATGATATCTTTTCCAACGAAGGTTTTTGCATCGACTTTGGTAATCATCATCTTTCCATCACGCAAAAAGACAATTACATCATCAATATCAGAACAATCGGTAACATATTCGTCTTTTTTCAAACTTGTTCCAACGAAACCTTCTTCCCTGTTTACATATAATTTGGTGTTTCTCAAAACTACTTTTGTAGCTTCAATATCATCAAAAATACGCAACTCGGTCTGGCGTTCCCTGCCTTTTCCGTATTTCTCTTTTAATTTGGTAAAATAAGCAATGGCAAAGTCTGTCAAATGCTCCAAATTGTATTCTACTTCTTTCATTTCTTCTTCTAACTTAGCGATAAAGTCATCGGCTTTGTCAGAATCAAAACGGGTAATACGAATCATTGGAATTTGAGTTAATCTATGCAAATCATCATCATGAATATCTCTAACAAATGATTTCTTGAAAGGCTCAAAACGATCATACAAATAGACATACAGCGATTCTCTATCTCCATACAACTTAAAATCAATGTACATTTCTTCACGAATGAAGATTTTCTCTAAAGTCGAGAAATGCCATTTATTTTTTAATTCTTCTAATTGAATTTCCAACTCTTGTCGAAGCAAATCAACCGTTCTATTTGTTGAAATTTTCAACATATCCGAAACCCCAATAAACAACGGTTTATTATCCTCGATCACACAACCCAACGGCGCTACCGAAGTTTCGCAAGCAGTAAAAGCAAACAAAGCATCAATGGTTTTATCTGGGGAAACACCTGGAAAAAGATGAATTAATATCTCAACCTCAGCTGCCGTATTATCTTCAATTTTTTTGATTTTGATTTTGCCTTTTTCATTGGCTTTCAAAATACTGTCAATCAAAGTCGTTGTATTCGTAGAAAATGGAATTTGGGTAATTACCAAAGTGTTTTTATCGAGTTGACCAATTTTGGCACGAACACGAACACGTCCACCACGCATTCCATCATTATAATTAGACACATCGGCGATACCTTGTGTCAAGAAATCCGGATATAATGTAAATGGTTTTCCTTTCAGAATTTTAATGGATGAATCTATCAATTCATTAAAATTATGAGGCAAAACTTTAGTCGAAAGACCTACAGCAATTCCTTCTGCCCCAGAAGCCAATAATAATGGGAATTTTACTGGTAAGTTATTCGGTTCTGCACGACGTCCATCATAAGAAACTCCCCAATCGGTAATTTTTGGAGAATACAAAACTTCCAAAGCGAATTTTGACAAACGAGCTTCGATATAACGGGAAGCCGCAGCTCCGTCTCCAGTTAAAATATTACCCCAGTTTCCCTGGCAATCGATCAATAATTCTTTTTGACCAATTTGTACCATCGCATCACCAATACTCTGATCCCCGTGCGGGTGGTATTGCATGGTGTGACCAACCACATTGGCAACTTTATTGTAACGGCCGTCATCCAACTCTTTCAAAGAGTGCATAATTCTTCGTTGCACTGGTTTGAAACCATCCTCAATCGCTGGAACGGCACGCTCAAGAATTACATAGGAAGCATAATCCAAAAACCAATCTTTGTACATTCCTGTAACTTTGGTAATCGTATCATTTTCATCCTCTGGATTTTCGTAAAAATGCTGTCCTTCAAAATGCTTTGCCTCCACTTCGATAATATCTTCAGATTCATCTCCATCTTGATTGTCATCAAGAGGATAATCTTCAGAATTATTTTCTTCGTTTGCTGGAATTAGGTTATCGTCTTCTTCGTCTTTCATTTATTTATTATAAAAATATAGGAATAACTACTTTTCCTTTTAAACTTATTTCACTTCTTCCAAAACATCCAACTCCACCTTCAAATTCTTGATGATAAAATCTTGTCGGTCTGGGGTGTTTTTCCCCATATAGAACGATAATAACTGTTCGATAGAAGTGTGTTTATCCATCATAATAGGATCCAGACGAATTGTTTCTCCAATGAAATTCTTGAACTCATCCGGCGAAATCTCTCCCAATCCTTTAAATCGGGTAATCTCCGGTTTTGGTTTTAATTTTTCTATAGCGTCTTTACGTTCTTCTTCCGAATAGCAATAAATCGTTTCTTTCTTATTTCGAACTCTAAAAAGAGGTGTCTGCAAAATATATAAATGTCCCTCTTTGATTAATTCTGGGAAAAATTGAAGGAAAAAAGTAATCAACAATAAACGAATGTGCATACCATCGACATCGGCATCGGTTGCGATCACGATGTTGTTGTAACGCAATTTCTCCAATCCATCTTCAATATCCAAAGCTGCCTGCAATAAATTGAATTCTTCGTTTTCGTACACAATTTTTTTGCTCATTCCGTACGAATTCAAAGGCTTACCACGCAAACTAAAAACCGCTTGTGTATTCACGTCACGGGACTTGGTAATCGACCCAGAAGCCGAATCCCCCTCGGTAATAAAAAGCGTGCTTTCTAAATTCCTAGGGTTTTTGGTATCAGGAAGATGCGCACGGCAATCTCTTAATTTTTTATTGTGAAGATTCGCTTTCTTAGCGCGGTCTGTGGCCAGTTTTCGAATTCCTGACAATTCTTTTCTTTCGCGTTCAGCCTGAAGAATTTTACGCAATAAAGCTTCTGCTGTTGCTGGGTTTTTATGTAAATAATTATCTAATTTGTTTTTAATAAAATCATTTACAAATGTACGAACTGAAACAGGTGGTGTTCCGTCATCAGACCCCATATCCATCGAACCCAATTTGGTTTTCGTTTGAGATTCAAAAACGGGTTCCATTACTTTGATGCTTATCGCACTCACAATTGATTTACGAACATCTGAAGCCTCGAAGCTTTTGTTGTAAAACTCACGAATCGTCTTTACAATTGCTTCTCTATAAGCTGCTAAATGCGTCCCTCCTTGTGTGGTATTCTGACCGTTAACAAAAGAGTGATATTCTTCGCTATATTGTGTTTTACTATGTGTTAAAGCAATCTCAATATCATGCTCTTTCAAATGGATAATTGGATATTCTAAGTCTTCTTCGCTAATAGTTTCTTCCAATAAATCTCTAAGACCATTCTCCGAAATATACTTTTCGCCATTGAAGATAATTGTCAAACCATTGTTTAGATAGCAATAATTTTTTACCATTTTGACAACATATTCCATTCGGAATTTGTAGTTTTTGAAAATGGTTTCATCAGGTGTAAAAGTAACTTTGGTACCTTTTCGCTTGGTGGTATCAATTATATCCTCTTCTAAAACTAAATTACCTGCAGAAAACTCTGCGGCTTTTTGCTTGTCGTCACGAACAGATTCTACACGGAAATAATTAGATAAAGCATTAACTGCTTTTGTTCCGACACCATTCAAACCTACCGATTTTTGAAAAGCTTTGGAATCGTATTTTCCTCCAGTGTTCATTTTCGAAACTACATCAACCACTTTCCCTAACGGAATTCCACGTCCGTAATCACGGATCGAAACGGTTTTGTCTTTGATAGTCACCTCAATAGTTTTCCCAGAGCCCATAACGAACTCATCGATACAGTTGTCGAGGACCTCTTTTAATAAAATATAAATACCATCATCTGGCGAAGAACCATCACCTAGCTTCCCAATGTACATCCCGGGACGCATACGGATATGTTCTTTCCAGTCGAGAGAACGGATATTATCTTCGGTGTATTGATTTTGATCTGACATTTTGGAATTTTATCGAATTTAAATGCGTTCTGTTCGGTTTTTGCTACTCGCAAAGACCTCGAGTGTGCTAATATAGTGCAATTCGATAAAATTTAAAAGAGGAATACTGCAAAGTTATCAAGAATGATATTGACAGGTGATTATATATCTTAGGTTCAAATCGTAATAAAAAATTACTCTTTAAACAAAAATCCCAAACCCATTCCTTTGAGCATTTTTTTTTCGAAAGCCCAAAAGAATTTAAATTGACCAAAAAGAAAACCTATTGCTACCAATAAAACTTGGTAAATAGGAAAAATCAATAATAATCTGATAGGAGTGTACCAATGTCCTAATTCTTCTTTCCCGATTCCTAACCACATACAAAAAGGTTTAGATAAATAAGCTGAAGCAGACCCAGTAATGGCAAAAACAACAAATATGACGGCCAATTGCCAATTGGATGTAAGTCCCCAACGTTGTTTCAATCCTTTCATTTTTAGTTTATTCCTTTTTGCAAATATAACAGGTTTTAATGGTTGAATTTATTCTTATTTCTTTTTTTGTTTGTATAATTTCAGCTATTAAAAATCATAATTTAAAGCTAAGAAACTTTCTTTTTTAAAATGACATCTATTATTTCAAACAATCGTTCTCTGTTAATGGGTTTTGTGATGTAATCCGTAAATCCTGCCTTGAAAATTTTATCTTTATCTTCATTAGATGAAAATGCTGTTTGGGCAATCATAGGAAGATTCGGTCTTATCGGTGCGATTTTTTCAAGAGCTTCAAATCCATCCATAATAGGCATTTTGATATCCAT
>NZ_DASTTN010000154.1:0-9761 GCF_035760125.1 Flavobacterium sp. | reverse complement strand
ACTTTTGATGAAATTTAATAAAAAAATGGCCGATAATTTAAAATTTGCAGTGATTGGTGGCGGAAGCTGGGCTACTGCTATCGCTAAGATGTTGTGCGTAAATCTTCCCGAGATTTCATGGTATATGCGAAATGATGCTGCAATAGAACACATTAAAACCTACAAACACAATCCTAATTACTTAAGCTCTGTTGAGTTTGACAACAAAAAACTAAAACTTACAAACGATATCAACGAAGCCGTTGCTTATGCAGATTACATCATATTTGCAATTCCTTCTGCTTTTTTAAATGGTGAACTTGAAAAATTAACGGTTTCGCTAAAAGACAAAATAATTTTTTCTGCCATAAAAGGAATTGTTCCTGAAACCAGTTTAATTGTGGGAGAACATTTTCATTACAAATACGATATTCCTTATTACAATATTGGTGTAATTACAGGACCTTGCCACGCTGAAGAAGTAGCCTTGGAAAGACTTTCGTATTTAACCATTGCCTGTGGAGATCCTGACAAAGCGGGTATCGTTGCCAAAAATTTATCTGGAAATTATATCAAAGCAAAAATCTCTGACGATATTATTGGAACTGAATATGCCGCAATGTTGAAAAACATTTATTCTATTGCTGCAGGAATAGCACACGGATTAGGTTATGGCGATAATTTCCAATCGGTTATTATGAGTAATGCTATTCGAGAGATGAAAAAATTCATCAAGAAAGTGCATAAAATGAAACGAAACATCAATGATTCTGCTTATTTGGGTGATTTATTGGTTACGGGGTATTCCATTTTTTCAAGAAACAGAATGTTCGGGAATATGATTGGGAAAGGCTACACGGTTCAAGCTGCTCAAATGGAGATGAGTATGGTTGCTGAAGGTTATTATGCTGTAAAAAGTGCCTATAAACTGAACCAAGGCTATGGTGCCAAAACTCCTATTATTGATGCTGTTTACAGTATTTTGTATGAAGGGAAAGAGGCCAAAGCAGTGTTCAAAAAATTGACCGAGGAACTTGATTAGACATCAGATTTTAGATTGAAAAACAATAAAAAAAGGCATTTTCTTAAATTAGAAAATACCTTTTTTACTTATTGCTAAATATTTTATTTTACCATCACTCCATCAACAAACAAGAGCGGCACTTCTTCCACATTGGTATCGTTGATGCTGTTGGCTTTGAAAATAAATTTTTTGTCGTATAAAGTGTTTCCGATGAAATAGGTCACCATAAACTCATTGTTGAGTGCCAATACACTTTTTTCTATCATTTCGATTTTCACCACCGAAACGGCAGGCACTTCCATGAAAGCGTGACGCAAAAGAGAAGTTTTTTTCATTTCTCCGTCGATGGTTCCAAAAGCTTTGGAAACTACCATAACGCTGTCAAGTTGGAAATCGCTATCGTTTATTAAATAGGCATACCACACTTTTTCCATAAAATCGTCGCTCCATTCTTGAACGGCAGCTAGGAATACGTTTTCAACTTCGGGGATGTTAATATCTTTTTTCATTGTTGTCTAAAGTTATAAAGCCGAAAGTCGAAAGTCCCAAACATTGAAACTTTCGACTTTTGACTTTCGACTTAAATTATATGCTGGATTTAAATTGCTCTAGGAAACGCACATCATTTTCATAAAACATACGGATATCACCAATTTGGTACAGTAACATCGCGATACGCTCGATTCCCATTCCGAATGCAAAACCATTGTATTCGTCTGGATTGATGTCGCAGTTTTTAAGTACGTTAGGATCTACCATTCCGCAACCCATAATTTCCAACCAACCTGTTCCTTTGGTGATACGGTAATCGGTTTCGGTTTTTAAACCCCAATAAATATCAACCTCAGCACTTGGTTCCGTAAATGGAAAATAGGAAGGTCTCAAACGGATTTTTGATTTCCCGAACATCTCTTTGGTAAAATACAAAAGGGTCTGTTTCAGATCGGCAAAGGAAACGTCCTTGTCAATATACAATCCTTCCACTTGGTGAAAAATACAGTGTGAGCGAGATGAAACGGCCTCGTTACGGAAAACTCTCCCCGGTGAAATCGTACGGATAGGTGGTTTGTTGTTCTCCATATAACGCACCTGCACAGATGAAGTGTGTGTACGCAACAAAATATCAGGATTGGTCTGAATGAAAAATGTATCCTGCATATCACGCGCCGGATGGTATTCCGGTAGATTCAATGCGGTAAAATTGTGCCAATCGTCTTCGATTTCCGGACCTTCAGAAACGTTGAATCCGATGTTTGAAAAGACATCGATAATTTGGTTTTTTACCAACGAAATAGGATGACGGGAACCAATGATTGTTGGTTCGGCCGTACGGGTCAAATCGCCGTAGATTCCTTTGAACTCTTCTTTGTCAGCCAAAGCTTCCTGAATGGATTTTACTTTGTCTTCTGCAGAGGTTTTAAGTAAATTGATTACTTGTCCAAATTCCTTTTTTTGGTCGTTGGGCACGTTTTTGAATTCAGCGAAAAGGTCTTTTAATAAACCTTTGGTTCCCAGAAATTTTATTCTAAATGCTTCTAGTTCTGCTGTGTTTTGAGTGGAGAACGACTGAGCTTCACCAATATATTCTTTTATCTTGTCTATCATTTTCATTCCGTAATTGAGAGTGCAAATTTAGGAAATTTGTTTCAAGTATTCCGTTTAAAGTATAAAGTTTACGTTCCAAAAGCTGAAAACTGGAATCTAACTTCAAAATTTAATCAATCACTTCTCTTTCCAGAAAATAATTGACGATTGCTTCTTTCATTAAAACAGATTGTTCTCCAGCTTTTAACGGTGGTAATTGTTCTTTTACTTTGTAATGTGGCCAACCTTCCTCGTCAAAAAATTCGAATTCGTAGAATCCGTAAGGTTCCAATAATCGACAAATGGCGATATGCATCAAATTGAGTTTCTCATCTTTTTTGTATTCACGATGCACTTTTCCCAATTCCTGTACTCCTATTAAATAAATTATGGCGTCCAAATCCAAATCTTCCCCTTGTGAAAATTGATTGGAAAGTATATCTACAAGCCGTTCCCAGCGTTCTTTAAGTTGTGTGTCTCTTGACATTTTGATTGTTAATTGGTGATTTTCAAAAAGAATAATCAAATTATTTTACGCAAAGATAAGAACTTGAAAATTGACAATGGTTACCGATCAATTCTTTTATCTTTGCGCTTTTAATTTTAAAATAAAAAAATGAGTTTTTTTGATATTATCATAGGTGGATTCTTGTGCTATTCGTTGTATAAAGGAATTCGAAATGGACTTTTTGTAGAATTGGCTTCATTCGTTTCCCTTATTTTGGGTATTTACATTGCCATAAAATTTTCGGATGTACTGAAAAACATTTTATCGGGCTGGTTACATTGGAATCCTTATACTATTCAAGTTTTTGCATTTATCCTGACTTTTATTGTCGTGGTTATTGGCATTTATATGCTTGGAAAGCTCTTGACTAATGTAGCTGATTTTGCATTTTTGGGTTGGATTAACAGCGTTGGTGGTGGTTTTTTCAGAGTATTGAAAACCATTTTAATCATCAGTATCTTTTTTACGATTTTCGAAAAAATAAACTACCATAACTATCTGGCCAAAAAAGAAACGCTTGACAAATCGATTTTCTTTAACCCAATTCAGAAAATATCAGGCTTTGTTTTTCCGTCTATTGAGAAATGGTACGATAAGGCTAGGAAGTAGGTTGCAGTCTTCAGGTTGCAGATAGCAGTAGGCAGATTTTAGATTTCTTAAGTCTAATAAGATTATTTTATTACCTAATCAAATACTGAATACCCATAAATAGAGTAGCCCATAGTTGAAACTATGGGCTACTCTATTTATAAATTTAATCGTTTTTTTTTAGAAAATTATCAATATGAATATTAATTACTAAAATCCGCCTACTGCTATCTGCTATCTAAAAAACTAATCCTTCACTTCTTTAATCGACCTACTGTCAATCCAACCTTCGGTTCCATCAGTCAATTGAATTTTTTTCCAATATCCTAATGTTTCTTCCACATACACTTTAGTACCTGGGTGCAGGACAAAAGTGGTAGCACTTGCGTTTTGAGGTTCGCTTCTTACGTCTGCTGATTCAGCAAAAACGATGGCTGGCCTTTCATTATCGAAATGGCTTTTTTCAAAGAAAGCTGCTGAGATGCTCATTACTAGTAATAATAGTATCACAAACATTCCCACAAAGAAAATTCTTTTTACAGCTACTGTTTGATAAAAATAATAACCCATAAAAAACGACAAGAACAAAAACGCAAAGCCAATTGTAATCCAAGCCCAAGTATCGAAAGGATAAATTCCCGTAAAGTCACGAAGCATTTTTGCAAAACCTACTTTTGGAACAACTTTTATTTCGTCAATAGTTTGCTTTTGGGCAAATTTTATATTGTTCAAAACATCTTTGTCAGCAGGATCCAAAACCAAGGCTTTTTCATAATTATAAATCGCTGGTGCCGTTTGGTGTAATTTATAATAACAATTCCCTAGATTAAAATACAATTCGACAGACTCTTTGTTTGCTTCCAAAACAGATTCATAGGCTTTCGCAGCCTCAGCATACTTTCCGTTTTGGTACAAAATATTTCCTTTTTCAAAACCCGTCTGGGCATAGAAAACTTGTGAGATCAATAATAGTATGTAAAAAATGTTTTTCATTTTAATTAAATTAAGTTGCTAAGAGAATAAGTTTCTTAGCAACTTAATCTCTTAGAATCTCAGTATCTACTTATATCTGTTTTTCCAATTCCGAAATGATGGCTACCGCTTTATCAAAATCGTGTTGAATCGTTGCACTAGATGATGGTGCATATCTCGCAATCTCGCAATTCTCGGTGAGCGCAATAAAATCATTGACCACTTCAGGTTTGGCTTTCCTAGACAACAACAGTTCCTGAATGTTATCTTTACTCATTTCCGAAGTTTCGATATGCAACTTGGCTTTTAAGAAATTATGCATTGCTTTTTCCAATGCAACGTAAAAAGGCTCTTTGTTGTTGATTTGTTTTTTAGCTTCTGATAAATATTTCTTAGCCAATCTGTTGTTCATTTTGATTCGGTTTCCAAAAACATCACTGTCAATTGCTTCTTTTTTCTTTTTGAAAAGAACAATTATCGGAAGCAACAAGAATGGCAAGAACAATAACCCGTAGAATTTATCAGAACCAAAAAACACAGGTTCATCTTTTGTTGCGAGTTTTGTTTTTAAATCGATATATTTAAATTGCTCAACTCCATCTATTCTATTTTTTCCGACGCTTGTAGTTGCAGATGCCTCTGCTGTTTGAGTAGGTCCGTCAAGAACATTGATTTTAATTTCATTAGAACTTATCGTTTTGTAGGTTCCTGTTCCTAAATCAAAATACGAAAAATGCATCGGTTTTATGACATAATCACCTTTATATTGTGGTATAATAGTATAGGAATCTGATATTTTACCCGTCATTCCAGATAGTGGTGTGTTTACCTTTTCGTCATGAACGGCATCATACATTTCTAATGCATTTGGTACTTCAGGCTTAGGCAAAGTAAATAATTTAAGATTACCAGTTCCAACCACACTCAAAACTAAATCTAAACTTTCTCCGTTTTTCAAAGTTGTTTTGGATGGAATTGCCTTAAAATCAAATCTTCCAACAGCTCCTGTAAAATCTAATGGTTTCCCTGCTTCTGGCAAAGGTTTTACGTTAATCGTTTTGGTTCCTGCAGATACTCTTTTAGTATCTTCAACCAATATAACTCGACCGAATATATCTCTACGATTCGTTGGCAATTGAACTCCAATATTTAACGAAAGTGGTTCTATGGTCAGTTTTCCAGATTTTTGTGGATATAAAACAGTTTTACGTAAAACAACATAACGATATTGCTCTCCTTTAAACATTCCTTCCTCAGGAACCAATTGTTTAATATCAATGTTCTGATTCCAAAAATCATTATATTTTGGTTTGCTGAGTTCTTCAAAACCTCTAATCCCTATATTATTAAAATACAATTTATACACAACCGTGATAGGTTGATTAATGTATGGATTTGTATTTGAGATATCGGCTACTAAATATAGATTATCATCGGCAGAAACTTGTGAGTCATTTGGATCTCTAGGTTGTTCTGTAGCCGCAGTTACATTGATTCTGATGGGTTGCGTTTTGTAAATCTGACCATTATACTCAATCATTGCCTGTTTGATGACCAAGTTCCCTTTTTGGTTCGGTAATAAAAAATAAGAATAGCTTTTCTCGAAAGATGTTTTTCCATTTATCCAAGATTGACTTACCTGCTGACTTGGCCCAGCAATAATTCTAAAGCCGTCAAACGAAGGTTGCGCAAAATTATCTCCATCAATATTCATCACAAAATCGATACGTAATCTCTCGTTGAGACCAAGCGTCGTTTTGCTTACTCTCGCCTCAAATTGTACTTGAGCCAAAAGTCCCTGAAAACTTAATAGGAATAGAATTAAATATCTTTTCATTACTTTTTTAATCTTTTTGTATTTAATGTTTAATCGAAAATTTAAAAACTTTAATTTCTTATTGGTTCTTTAAAATTCTACCAATCTTTTTCTGTTTTCCTAGGCGAGCCTTTTTCTTTATTGGCATTTACCTTCTCTTGTATTTTCTTTTCCTCATTGTTTACGGCATCCAAAAGATTTTCGGTACGTTGTTTTGAAATACCTCCTGGTTTTGGTTTTGGCTGCCCTTGGTCATCTTTGGGTTTACCATCATCCTTTTTATCTTTGTCCCCGTCTTTCTTGTCGTCCTTTTTGTCTTTATCGCCGTCTTTCTTGTCGTCTTTTTTATTTTTATCCTTGTCTTTATCTTTGTCCTTATTCTTGTCTTTGTCCTTATTCTTATCTTTATTTTTATCGTCTTTTGGAGGAGGATTGTCTTTTAGCATTTTTTTGGCCAAAGCATAATTATAACGCGTTTCTTCATCCTCAGGATTGTTTCTCAAAGCATTTTTATAGGCTTCAACAGCTTGTGTGTAATCCTTCTCTTTCATGAAGACATTTCCCAAATTATGGAAAGCTTTATGTTTTTGAGTTCTTGTTTTCAAACTTTTCAAAGCATTTGCATAAGCAAATTTGGATTCCGAAAATTGATTTTGCTTATAAATAGAATTTCCCAAATTATACGAAGCTACCGTTCTGCTCGGAAATTTAGAATGCGAAATTCTATAATTAGCTTCGGCATCCACAAAATTCTTTGCTACATATTCCTCATTTGCTTCAGGCAAAACTTTGTCTTTCTCTTGGGCATTGGCCACAAAAGTCAAAAGCAATAGTAGTAAGTATATAATTCTATTTTTCATTTTCATTTAAATGTTCCTTTCAAAGTATTTACTAATGATTGCCTCGTTAGCTTCCCTTGATTTTAATACTTTATTTATTCTCGTTAAATAAATTCAACTTGTTTACCCAGTTGGTTTTTCTTTCTAAAAAGAAAACATCCAAAAACAACAACACAAACCCAATTCCTAAAAACCATTGAAATTGCGATTGGAAGTCGGCCATTTGAGTAGCTTCAAATTCAGTCTTTTGGATTTTATCCAAAGTTGCTTTTATATATTCCAGTACATCTTTGGTATTGTTTCCGTTTACGTAACCGCCACCAGTAATTTTCGCAATAGTAGCCAGACTGTTTGGATTCAATTTGGTTATCACTATTTCTCCATTGTTATCTCTTTGGTAGCTTTCGACAATTCCATTTTTTTTCAGAGGAATTGTCCCTCCTTTTTCCGTACCCAATCCGATGGTGACAATTTTCATTCCTAACTTCTTGGCTTCCTCCGCTGCGGCTTCTGCACCTTCAGAATGGTCTTCCCCATCCGAAATCATAATCATTAATTTGCTGGTTTTACTTTTATCATCAAAATAAGTTCCAGATAATTTTATCGCATCATCTAGTGAAGTCCCTTGAGACGAAACCATTCCGGGTCCCATACTTTGCAAGAACATTTTGGCTACGCTATAATCGGTTGTTATAGGTAGCACCGGGAACGCGCTTCCTGCATAAGCCACAATTCCTATTCTATCACTTCCCAGCTGATTGATAATTTGTGATACGATTTGTTTACTTTTTTCCAAACGGCTTGGGGCAACATCCTCGCAAAGCATACTTTTGGATACGTCCATCGCAAAAACAATGTCTATTCCTTCTCTTTTTACTGTTTCAACTTTGGTTCCAATCTTAGGATTTACCAATCCAAAGATCAAGGCAATTAATGCCAAAAGCAAAACGCCCAATTTCAAAAAAGGCTTGAAAATAGAACGTTCTGGGCTCAGTCTTTTGATAACTTCCAAATCTCCAAACTCGCGTTGCTTCTTTCTTTTCCAATATAAATTAAATAGAAAAAGTACCGCCACAACTGGCAGTATAAAAAGAAAGTATAAATATTTTTGTTCGTCTAATTCCATTTTTTTCTTTTACTCACAGTTTTCAGTCGCAGTTTTCAAATTGAAACTTCGACTAAAACTGAAAACATTTTATTATATAAAACTTCTATATACTGTATTACGCAAACCTATTTCCAACAATAATAAAAACCCAGCCAGTAAAACAAAAGGTCTGAACTTTTCGTCATAATCATAGAATTTTAATTCTTCGATTTCAGTAGTTTCCAGTTTATTGATTTCACTATAAATTTGAGCTAATTTATCATTACTAGTCGCTCTAAAATATTTTCCTCCCGTTTTTCTCGCAATATTTTTCATCAATTGTTCGTCAATCTCAACCTTCATCATTCGGAATATCAATTGTCCATTTGGTCCTAGTGCATAAGGCGATTCTGCCATTCCATTGGTACCAATACCAATAGTGTAAACTTTTATACCATACTGTTGTGCAATATCCGAAGCAGTTTCTGGTTCGATAAATCCTGCATTATTGACACCATCCGTCATTAAAATGATCACTTTACTTTTGGCCTTACTGTCTTTGAGTCGGTTTACGGCTGTCGCCAATCCCATCCCAATTCCAGTACCGTCCTGTAAAACATTATCGTATTTAATACTAGCTATCGCTTCTTGAATAACCGCTTTATCACTAGTTACCGGTGATTTAGTATACGCTTCAGAAGCATAAACCACGAGTCCAATTCTGTCATTCGGTCTTTCATCAACAAAAACTGAAGCCACTCTTTTTAGCGCTTCCATTCGGTTTGGCTTAAAATCCTTAGCAAGCATACTCCCGGATACGTCGACCGCCACCACAATATCGATCCCTTTTGTCGTTTTGGTTTTATTGCTAATGTCAACTGTTCTAGGTCTAGCCATTGCCACAATCAATAATGACAATGCCAATAATCGCAAAACGTCTAACCCTGGTTTTAATTTTGCCAAAAGAGATTCTGTTCCTTTGAACCCTTGAAGAGAACTCATTTTTAGGGTAGCCGATTGTTGGTTTCTTTTCCAAACTAGCCAGACAATTGCCAATGGAATTAAAAGAAACAACCAAAAGAATTCTGGATTTAAAAAGGTTATTTTTTCCATTAGTTACTCGCTGATTTAAGTTCTACCGAATTCATAATACGGTCTGTCAATTCCGTAGCATATTTATCTCCTTCTTCGTGAAGAATCATAATTTGCTGTAATCCTCCTTCTTGTCCAAAAAGTACTATTTCATAATATATTTTGGAACTAGTTTGGCTATTACCATCTATTCTTGAAAAAGTACCGTATCCTTTTTTACCTGTAACTCCTTTATTGGTTTGAAAATCCTCTTCTTTAACAATCATATTTTG
>NZ_DASTTN010000153.1:0-2446 GCF_035760125.1 Flavobacterium sp. | reverse complement strand
CCAATTGGTTCCAAATTCAAATTCCATAATAATTCCGGTGGCAACCCCAATCCCAAAGGTCAATGCAAATATTTTAATCCAAAAGCGGGTCAAAATTTCGTAATCTTTATTTCCGGTTTTAAGATAAAGTCCTTCCATGATTACCATTATCAAACCGATTCCAATACTTAATGGCGGATAGATATAATGAAAGGCAATTGTAAAGGCAAATTGTATGCGGGCTAGTATTTCAACATCCATGGTAAGAATATTTATTTTGAAAGTGTCTGTGAATTTTGATGTGTCTAAGCTAAATCTATTTGATTTAAAACTGAAAAGAATTTTATAAAAAAAGCACCACTATATAATGGTGCTTTAATTTTTTATTTAAAATAAGAGAAGGTTTCATTATTCTCAATCTTCAGTAATGTTTCATAAATCAATTTGATTACGTTTTCTACATCCTCACGGTGGACCATTTCGACGGTAGTGTGCATGTATCGCAACGGTAGTGAAATCAAAGCCGAAGCCACACCGCCATTACTATAGGCAAATGCATCGGTATCCGTACCTGTGACTCTTGAAGAAGCTAAACGTTGAAATGGAATGTTTTTCTCTATAGCTGTATCTAGAATTAATTCTCTCAAATTATTTTGAACAGCAGGAGCATAAGTAACTACTGGTCCTTTGCCTATTTTAGTATCACCTTCAATTTTCTTGTCAATCATTGGGGTAGTGGAATCGTGACAAACATCTGTAATAATAGCCACATTTGGTTTGATGGTTTGCGTAATCATTTCCGCACCTCTTAAACCAACTTCCTCTTGAACGGCATTGGTAATATATAAACCAAAAGGTAGTTTGATGTTGTTCTCGTGCAATAAACGAGCCACTTCAGCAATCATAAATCCTCCCATGCGATTATCTATGGCACGACAAACGAATTTGTTTTCGTTCATAATCATAAATTCATCAGGATATGTAATTACACAACCTACGTGAACCCCTAATTTTTCTACCTGTTCTTTGGTTTCACAACCCAAATCAATAAAAATATTACTAATCTTCGGATTTTCTTCCTTGTCTCTGTTTCGGGTATGAATGGCTGGCCATCCAAAAACACCTTTTACAATCCCGTTTTTAGTGTGAATATTAACACGTTTCGATGGGGCAATTTGGTGGTCAGAGCCCCCATTACGGATTACATATACTAATCCATCATCGGTTATATAATTCACATACCAGGCAATTTCATCGGCATGACCTTCTATGACAACTTTGTATGGAGCGTCTGGATTAATAACTCCTACGGCAGTTCCGTAGGTATCGGTAATAAAAGTATCTACGTATGGTTTTAAATAATCCATCCATATTTTTTGACCTTCACTTTCAAAGCCAGTTGGGGAGGCATTATTCAAATATTTTTCTAAAAAGGTTATGGATGATGCTTTCAATATTGATTCAGTACTCATATAAATTATTTTTTCGCTAAATTAGAAATTTGTCTTTATAGTTCTATATTTAATGTATAATTTTGTGTTAAAAATATTTCTTCATGAAGCTTTATAGAATCTTAGTTTTTTCTTTTTTCGTATCACTGTCAAGTTATGCACAAGACACCAAAAATGATAATACTCAAATGGGGTATGTCTTAACAGAAGCAGATAGCATATTTGGCGATACCATCGTACTGCCAGAATTGGTAATTGAAAGACATAAGATGAGTGATGAAGACAAAAAGCAATTTTTGTTACTTCAAAAAAGAGTTTATGCCACTTACCCTTATGCTAGAATTGCAGCCGAAAGACTAACATCGTTGAATAGAGGTATGGGAAAGTTTACCAATAACAGAGATAAAAAAAGATATTTTAAAATAGTGGAAGATTATTTGAGTAATGAGTTCGAAGGAAGATTAAAAAAACTCTCAAAAAAACAAGGTCAAATATTGGTCAAATTAATCGACAGGCAAACTGGAACCACGACATATGATTTAATAAAGAATCTCAAAAGCAGTTGGAAAGCATTTTGGTCCAATACAACGGCTAGTATGTTTAATATTGATTTGAAATTAAAGTACCAGCCTTATGAAGTAAATGAGGATTATTTAATAGAGACTATATTGGTCAGGGGTTTTGAGTCGGGTAGACTACGTAAACAAGAGGCTGCAAATCCTATAGATTATGATAAGTTGGAAGAGTCTTGGAGTAATAAAGCAAAATAAATAAACTTTTACATTCAGTATATAAAGAGGTAATTACTAAAGTAGTTACCTCTTTTTTTTGTTTTCAAGCTTTGTTTTCAAGCTTTTCAAATACTCAGGAGCCATTTCCCGCTATTCACTATAATCTTATAAGCCGAACCCCGGCTTATAAGGATTTCCGCTGCTATCGGGGCTAGGGTATGGGTTTTCATAAGAAAGGAAGTGAAAAATCCACACCTTTATATAGGAGACGAAAATGCAAAAGGA
>NZ_DASTTN010000152.1:0-2455 GCF_035760125.1 Flavobacterium sp. | reverse complement strand
CAGTATTCGAATTCAACGAAAACTTGTTTGACTATTTACCGACAATGAGAGAGAGTTTCAAAAAAATGTACACAAGCAGAGCGGAATCACAAGACAAAAGCAATGTTTACATCTCTGGTGGTGCAGCTTGGGCTTTTTACACGCTTTTAAATGGAGCTAAAGCAGAAGAAAACTTTACTCAAGTACAATATGATGATATCCTTGCTATCAGAACAATTGCAGAAAACAATTATCAAAGATTTGTAACAAGTGCAGAAAGTAATGTTGAAATGAAAAAAGTATTGAACACTTATCAACAAAAATACTTAATTGCAGCTTTCAACCTTTTGGAAACTTCTCTTGAAGTTATTCCTAACATACAAAGCAAAAAGATTTTCTTCGCTAAACAAGGTCAAATTGCTTGGTTAGTAAGTTATGTATTTGACAATGCAAAAGGTGTAAAGCAAATATACTAGACCAAGAGTCCAAAATTATTTTACAAAAAATCAAATCCCATTCATTATTGTTTGGGATTTTTTTTTGCATTTTACAACTATTCTTTTGATTAAGGTTTTAAAAAAAAGTTTAAATTTGAGTAATTAAGCATCATAACACCCTAATCATGAAGAACTTTAAAATAATATTTTCATTTATATTTCTTGCTTCACTAATTAGTTGTGGGAAAAATGGGTCCGAAGAAAAGGAAGAAATAGAAACAAATTATACCCAGACTTCAAATATTTCAACTGCCATTCCTATTATAAACACTGTGAACGGAGAATCAAATACTAATACTCTAACCTCGGGATCAGAAGAAACGGATGTTGACTCCGATTCGGGTTTATCGGCAGCCATACAAAGACAAATCCCAAATTCACGAACTTCAAAATACAGAAACACCCAAAACAACAGTACTACACAAGAGCAAATAATATTGTCTAATACCCCAACAGAGAAAAACGCAGAAATTATCGTCGATACTCCATTAAGAAACTTATTAAGAAAAGGCCAAGTAGGAAAATCATACTCCAAAAGAGAACTTATTGAAGAATATAAATTTCCAAAAGAGGCAGTCGATCTTGTAAAACATGTAACCTGTGTTGGCCCAAACAAATTATATTTCAACTGGGGTTCAACATGGCTAGTAGAAAAAGTATCGGATGCAGAGTTCCAAAACGACACCATGATTTTTACCTTCAAAAAAAATAAAACCTATGTATCAGGAGGCGCCATTGGCATTAAATACAATAAAAAAATATACACTGAATTGATTCTTAACAACGGAGCCGCCTACATTCCTACCGTAAAAGGCTACCACTGGGATATTAATAAATAATGAAAAAAGAACTTACAAGATGCGCTTGGTGTAATTCCAGCGAATTATACCAAAAATACCACGACGAAGAATGGGGCATTCCTGTTTATGACGACCAAAAACTTTTCGAATTCCTGATCTTGGAAACTTTTCAAGCTGGATTAAGCTGGATAACCATTTTAAACAAAAGAGAAAATTTCCGCAAAGCTTTTGATAATTTTGACTACAAAAAAATAGCCAACTATTCCGAAGATAAAATTCAGGATTTACTCCAAGACTCAGGTATCATTCGAAACAAAATCAAAGTTTATTCTGCAGTTTCCAATGCCATAGCCTTCATGAAAGTTCAGGATGAATTCGGTAGTTTTTCCAAATACATCTGGGGCTTTGTCGACGGAAAACCGATTATAAACAACCGAAAAAGCCTGAGCGAAGTACAGGCCACAACTCCCCTGTCCGATGCCATCAGCAAAGATTTAAAAAAACGCGGGTTCAAATTTGTAGGTTCTACGGTAGTTTACGCCCACATGCAGGCCACCGGAATGGTAGATGACCACGTGACCGATTGTTGGAAGAGAAATTAACACACAATCACCGCTTTTATCCTCCAAAATACAAGTTACACCTGTAACAACTTTAAACTTTTAAAGGTTTAAACTTTCAAACTTTTTTAATTACATTTGCTTCACACTTTAGGGGTGTCTGCAATCGCAGGCTGAGATTTTACCCTCTGAACCTGATCTAGTTCATACTAGCGTAGGGAAAAGTAAGATGACTTCTGCGCGCATTTTTATGCGTTTTTGTAGCCATTCCTAAAGTATAACTATACTAATTCAAAAAGGAATGGAACTAAAAATCAACCAACAAATTAAAAAGTTCAATGCTGAATCGCTAAGCGTTCAATCATTGCTCGATCTCGAAATTCCGCACAAACAAAACGGAATCGCCGTTGCTATTAACAACACCGTTGTTCCAAAAACCAAATGGAACGAATTCCTCGTACAAGAAACTGACGAAATTTTGATTATTTCTGCTACGCAAGGCGGGTAATTTAAATTCCAAAAAATATCCCGAGGCTTCGGGACCAAATTCCAATTATATACTGGACGTAGACGCACTGCTGTGCGTCTCTACGGAAACAAATGCGTTAAAAAACACAAT
>NZ_DASTTN010000151.1:0-2139 GCF_035760125.1 Flavobacterium sp. | reverse complement strand
TTAAAAGGAAAGACTTCAGTAATTTTTGAAAACAGGATCCTTACTAAAAAGGGAGAGCTTTTATCGGTGCAATGGACATCCATTATAAATCCTTCAAAAAATCTTGTATATTCCATTGGAAGAGATATTACCGAAATTAGGACTGTACAAGAACAATTGGTAGCTAGCGAAAATTTATTAAACGATGCTCAAAAAATTGCCAAAATAGGCAGTTGGGAATTTAATTTGAATACACAAGAATTGATTTGGTCCAAAGAATTATATCGTATTTTTGAAATGCCCAAAGGTAATAATAAAAACTTATATGAACGATATCTAAATCATTTTTCAGAGGAAGATAGGGAGATTATTAATAATAAGATAAATGAGTCAGTCAGAACAAAATTACCTTATGAAATTACCCACAAACTATGCTTTCCCGATAACCGTTTCAAATGGATTTATGGCACTGGAGTTCCTATTGTAAACGATAAAGGGGAAATAATTTTTTTGAGAGGAGTAGCTCAAGATGTAACCGAAAAAAAGCGAATTGAGAGTGAAATTTTGGCCAAAGAAAAAGAAGTTGCAGCTATCAAAGAGAAAGAAAGAGAGCAACAAAGTAATGCCAAATTTAGAAACTATGTAGAGAATGCACCCGATGGTGTGATAGTAGTAAATAAAGATGGATCTTTCTTGGAAGTAAATCCAGCGGCTACAAAAATCACGGGTTATTCTAAAGATCAGTTGTTAAAAAAGACGCTTAAAGATTTGACCCCACCAGATTCCTTGACCAAAATTGAAAGTATATTTGAAACACTTTCAATGGAAAGAACCTCAAATGATGTAGTTCCGTTTATTCATAAAAAAGGAACTTCACGATGTTGGTCTATTGATGCCGTTAAACTATCAGAAATGCAAATTTTATTATTTGTGAAAGATGTTACTGAGAGGATTCAAACAATTGATGCCTTAAAAGAAAAAGAAGAGTTTTTGAAAGAAACCCAAATCATCGCACAATTAGGGACTTATAGTATAAATATGCATACAGGGATATGGACGAGAACCGATTTGCTGAATACTATTTTTGGGATAGATGCTGACTATGATTTGAATCAAGAGTCTTGGAGGGCTTTGGTACATCCCGCTTGGAGGGAAAGTTTGGAAATGTATTTTCATGAAGAAGTCGTAAATAAAAGAAAACCATTTAATAAGGAATACAAAATCATAAGGGTAAATGATAATGCCGAACGCTGGCTACATGGAATAGGAACTTTAAAATGGGATGAAGATAATAATCCTTCTGTTGTTGTGGGGACTATTCGGGATATAACCGACCATAAACTGTTGGAATTGGAATTGATACGTGCCAAAGAAAAAGCGGAAGAAAACGAAAAGGATTTGTACATAAAATACATTGAATTCGAAGAAATTAATGAGCAATTAAAACAAAGCAATAGAGAACTTAAAAAAGCCAAAATTCAGGCCGAGGAAGCCAATAAAGCCAAATCCGATTTTTTGTCAAATATGAGTCACGAGATCAGGACTCCACTAAACGGCATTGTTGGTTTTACCGATTTATTGATGAAAACCGATCTCGAAAAAAATCAGTTGGAATATATGTCAACTGTTAATGTTTCTGCTAATTCCCTAATGGAGATTATTAACGACATACTTGATTTTTCAAAAATTGAATCTGGTAAATTAGAGTTGCACATAGAGGATATTGATCTTTTTAGGCTGTTGCACCAAGTAATAGATTTGTTTAAACATCAGGCCAATATGAAAAATATTTCTTTATCATTAACGATTGAAGAAAGTGTGCCACAATATATATATGCAGATTCTATTCGGTTGAAACAAATATTAGTAAATTTAATTAGTAATGCTTTAAAATTCACTTCTTTTGGACATATTCATTTGGATGTTGAACAGGTAAAAGGAGGTAAGAAAAATGCAACCATAAAATTTTCCATTAAAGATACCGGTATTGGAATCAAGCAATACAATCAAAAGAAAATTTTCAATTCCTTTGTTCAGGAAGACAGTGCCACGTCAAGAAAATTTGGAGGAACAGGTTTAGGGCTTGCTATTTCAAATTTGCTTCTTGAATTAATGAATAGTAATTTGCAATTGAAAAGTAAGTATGGAGATGGTAGTGAT
>NZ_DASTTN010000150.1:0-5344 GCF_035760125.1 Flavobacterium sp. | reverse complement strand
CAATTGTCGTTTATGACACTTTTGGAATCTATTCCAGCCCAAGAGCCTGGTGGATGTTCAAAGCGATGGGCCATTCAAATGTTTTTGTGTTAGACGGCGGACTTCCAGAATGGATAAAAGAAGGATTTCCAACTGAAAAAGAACAACAAGCAACTTCTTATCCGAAAGGAAATTTTGTGGCCAAATTTCAGCCCGAATTAATCAAAAACAAAGAGCAGATTCTGGAAAATATCGCAACCAAAGAAGCTGTTCTTATGGATTCCAGATCAGCGGATCGATTCCTCGCTACTCACGAAGAACCGAGAGCCGGATTAAGAAGCGGACATATTCCCGGTTCCATAAATATTCCATTTACTGACTTGCAACAAGACGGAAAGTTCAAATCGACAGGGGAGTTAAAAGAAATCCTAAAACTGAACGATCAGCCTTTATATTTCACCTGCGGTTCCGGAATTACTGCCTGCATCGTTTTACTGGCCACTGAGTTGATTTCGGACAATCCAAAAGCCGTTTATGATGGGTCTTGGACCGAATGGGGACATGCTACTGATTTGCCTATTGAAAAATAAAAAATAGGGGGATTCCGTCTATATTGGAATCCCCTTTTTAATTTTTATTATTCCACCACTTTATAAGTTGGATCTTCCTGAATATTAACGTCAATAACTGCTTCTGCGTTTTGCAACAACTGTCTGCAATTAAGACTTAAATGACGTAACCGAATCGTTTTGTTCACATTAGCATATCGCTCCGTAATTTTATTTAAGGTATCAATGGCACTCATGTCCATAATTTTACTTTCTTTAAAATCAATAACAACCTCATCTGGATCATTGGCAACATCAAATTTCTCAGCAAACGTAGTCGTCGATCCAAAGAAAAGAGGACCGTATATCTCATAATGTTTCACTCCATTTTCGTCAATGTATTTTCTGGCACGAATTCTTTTGGCACTTTCCCAAGCAAAAACCAAAGCAGATATAATCACCCCAATTAATACAGCCAATGCCAAGTTATGTAAAACAACTGTTATCAAAGCTACGGTCACCAGCACAAAAATATCGTGTTTGGGCATTTTATTGAAGATTCGAAAACTAGCCCATTCAAAAGTCCCAATCGCCACCATCATCATTACCCCAACCAAAGCAGCAATAGGCAATTTTTCGATGACAGGTGCCCCAAACAAAATGATTAACAAAATAGTTATCGCAGCAATAATCCCAGACAATCTCGCCCTCGAACCCGCAGACACATTAACTAGTGTTTGCGCAATCATCGGACATCCTCCCATTCCGAAGAAAAAACCATTTAGAATATTGGCACTTCCTTGAGCAATACATTCTCTGTTGCTGTTCCCTTTCGTATCCGTTAATTCATCAACCAAATTCAACGTCAACAATCCTTCAGTCAATCCTACTCCAGCCATAACTAAGGCATAAGGAAGAACAATCTGTAATGTGTTAAAATTCAAAGGAATATTTGGGATATGAAATGGCGGAAAACCACCACTAACTGAGGCAATGTCTTTTACTGTTTTTGTATCAATATTCAACACCAGAACGACTATAAAAACAACAAAAATAGCCACTAAGGAAGCCGGAATCTTTTTAGTTAATTTTGGGAAACCGATCACAATGGCTATTGTCAAAGCAACCAAACCCAACATCATATACAATGAGTCCCCAGAAAGACAAACGGTTTCACCATTGACAACAGTTTTAAACTGTTCTATTTGCGACATAAAAATAACAATTGCCAATCCGTTTACAAAACCATACATAACGGGTTGTGGCACCAACCGAATGAATTTCCCCAGTTTGAACAAACCCACTAAAATCTGAAAAACACCCGCCAAAGCAACAGCCGCAAATACATAATCCAATCCATTCGATTTCATCAAGGCAATCAAAACGATAACAGTTGCTCCTGCTCCACCGGAAATTAAGCCAGGTCTTCCTCCAAATATTGCTGTCACCAATCCCATTATAAAAGCAGCATACAAACCCACCAAAGGAGGAAAACCAGCAAGTATAGCAAAAGAAAGCGATTCTGGAATCATTGTCATCGCTACAGTAAGCCCTGCTAAAATTTCGATTTTATAATCTACTTTTTGATTAAAGTTGAATAAATTAAAATAACGCTTCATAAATTGAAATGGTTTGCTTTTTAAGAGGTGCAAAAATACAGTTTTAAACTTCAATGCAACTCGAAAATTGTCGTCTTGAACTTTATCTCTTCTCAAATTCGAACTTCATTTCCAACCTATTTGCAATAACAAAATTTCTAACATAAAATTTTTCTTTCTTTTAAATTAAAAAATTATTAAAACACTATATAACAGTTGTTTACATATTTAAAATCATTTAAAAATGAGTTTAAATCACTAACTTTACATGATGTTTTTATGTTGTTTTAATTGTTAAAAATTAAAGAAAGATAATCATGAAAAGAAATTTATCCATTGCCTTGGGAAGAATATTTATACTCTTCCTATTATCATTTGGCGTCAAGGCGCAGGAGTGGAAAAATGTGAACCCTAAAATGAATCATGTTTTGGCGGACACAACTTTCCTACGAGCAACCGAAGTCATACTTCAACCAGGAGAAAAGAGCGATATGCATACTCACCCAGCTCATTTCTTTTATGCCCTTACTGACGGAAAATTAACAGTTCACTACAAAGATGGTAAGAATGAATCATTCGACCTTAAACCTGGAGCGTCTGGGGTCAGTGCACCAGAACGCCCACATGTAACAGAAAATACTGGCGCCACAACAGTAAGATTTCTATTGGTAGAACTAAAGGAACATCCTTATCAAGAGTCTAAAAACAAGAAGAAATAAGGCTACAAATTAGCTATTTTCTTGTTGCCCGTTCAAGAAAGAACTGTATAAAACAATAACAACAAATTGACACAAGTAAAAATCCTGATCTTATGACTTTTATTTGTGTCAATTTGTGAAATTTCTGAGGCCTTTTCGATAACAATAAATGAAAACAACAGCATACATAGGAACTAGTCTAGACGGATTTATTGCCAGGAAAGATGGAGAAATTGATTGGCTTACACAATTTGAAAATCAAGAAATCAACCAAAGCTACACCGAATTTATCAACGAGATTGATGCTATAGTAATCGGTAGAGGCACTTTTGAAAAAGTACTCACTTTTCCCACTTGGTTCTATCAACAAAAAGTTTTTGTATTAAGTACACAAATAAAAGAAATACCAAATAATCTAAAAGAAAAAGTTACACTTCTCTCGATGGAGCCAAAAGAGTTACTGCATTATCTTTCTAACGAAGGATATTCTAATATCTATGTTGACGGTGGAAAAGTGATACAAAGCTTTCTTAAAGAAAATTTACTTAATGAACTCATAATTACAAGAGTTCCTGTACTTATAGGAAAAGGTATTCCTTTATTTGGACCGCTTTACAAAGACCTCTCTTTTAAACACATACAAACCAAGGTCTATTCAAATGGCTTGGTAAAGAGTCATTACGAAAGAATATAAAAAACAATTTACAAATAGAACTATTGATAATATCAATAAATCAAAAAACAGAATCATGGAAAATATAAAATGGGAAATTGACCCCACACATTCAGAAGTGTATTTCAAAATTAAACATCTTGAAATTGCTACTCTAACAGGACGATTTGATAAAATAACTGGAACAGCTGAAGCAGAAGAAGATTTTGAAAATACGGAATTTTATTTTACCGCAAATGTTGATTCCATTAATACCAATGATCAAAAAAGAGATGCTCACTTAAAAAGCGCAGATTTCTTCGATGCGGAAAAATTTCCAAAAATCACTTTTCACTCCACTAAATTCAAAAGAATAGGTGATGCAACTTTTGAATTAATCGGTAAACTAACTATCAAAGAAATCACAAAACCAACTATTTTGGAAATAAAATATGGTGGTACCAATATTGATCCCTGGGGGAATACAAAAGCAGGTTTAAAATTGAAAGGAAAAATAAATCGAAGAGATTTTGGATTGGTATGGAATGCAGCAATAGAAACTGGCGGTTTTTTGGTTAGCGAAGAAGTAAAGATAAATGCCAATATTGAATTACTGAAGAAATAGTATAGAATGCAAGATCTAACAATAGTCGATAATACTAACCTATTCGCAACCCATTTTCTATTTCGAAATCAGGGGCCACTAAAATTACATCTCCCTCCTCGCCTACTGCTCCCAGCACCAAACATTCACTCATGAACTTTCCGATTTGCTTTTTGGGAAAATTGACCACTGCTACGATTTGTCTTCCCGTCAGAACTTCTTTAGTATATCTTTTGGTGATTTGTGCCGATGTTTTCCTAATTCCAATAACACTTCCAAAATCAATAGTTAGTTGGAATGCAGGTTTTCTCGCTTCGGGAAAATCATTGACTTCTAGTATTGTTCCCACTCGCATTTCTACTCTTTCAAATTCTGACCAAGTTAAATCCATAGTTTGTTTTTTAAGATACTGAGTTGCTAAGATACTAAGTTCTATAATTATGAAACCCATCATTTAAGAACAAAAAAATCCCAAAACGAAAGTTTTGGGATTTCAATTTATTCTATAATCGCTGATCAATAACTACTGATCACTACTTATTATTTTACTTCCATTAATTCAACGTCGAAAATCAAGATAGCATTTGGAGGGATAACACCACCTGCTCCTGCTGGTCCATATCCTAAATCAGATGGAATCACGAAACGAGCTTTATCTCCTACTTGCAATAAAGCAATACCTTCGTCCCATCCTTCAATTACTTGACCTTGACCCAATCTGAATTCAATTGGTTTTTTTCTTGGATAAGAAGAATCAAAAACTTTACCGTTTTCCAATGAACCTTCGTAGTGAACGGCTACTGCTTTTCCACTTTCTGCTTTTTTACCAGAACCTCTTTGGATGAATTGGTAACGTAAACCGCTTTCTGTTTTTTCGAAACCAGCAGCTAATGTTTCCATTTTCGCTTCAGATTCTGCTTTCAAAGCTGCTTGTTTTTTTAAACGCGCTCCTTTTAAACCAACAAAAGCTTCAATAGCATTCCATTTTTGAGCTTCTTCACCTACTCTGATAATTTCAACAGATTCCAAAGAATCTCCTTGAGCAATAGCATCAACAACATCTTGTCCTTCTACTACATTACCAAAAACAGTATGTTTATCATCTAACCATGGCGTTGCAATATGTGTGATAAAAAATTGAGAACCATTTGATCCCGGACCTGAATTTGCCATAGACAAAACTCCTGGTGCATTGTGACGTAAATCTTTATGGAATTCATCATCAAATTTATATCCTGGATCTCCTGTTCCAGTTCCTAATGGAC
>NZ_DASTTN010000149.1:0-2752 GCF_035760125.1 Flavobacterium sp. | reverse complement strand
GTTAGCTCCAGAGATGAAAGAAGAAGTTCTAGGTACAGCTGAAATTCGTGAAATATTCAAAATTTCTAAAGTTGGTTCTATCGCAGGATGTATGGTTATTGACGGAAAAATTCTGAGAAATGCCAAGATTCGAGTTATTAGAGATGGAGTTGTTGTATTCACGGGTGAACTACTTGCATTGAAACGTTTCAAAGATGATGTGAAAGAAGTTGCTAAAGGATATGATTGTGGTATTCAAATAAAAGGATACAATGATATCGAAGAAAGAGATGTTATTGAAGCATACCATGAAGTGGCTATTAAAAAGAAATTGAAATAAGATTTCTTAGATCTATAATTTAAAATCCCAATTCGTTGGGATTTTTTTATTTTAGCATAAATTAGTTTGTATATGATTCGATTTTTTTTGTTTTTCAGTATGTTGTTTTGTTTTGTTTCGAATGCTCAAAATGAGACTCGCTATTTTATTTCTTTAGAAAATAGTGCCAATAAGAAAATTGAGAGCGGTTTTTATATTGAAAAAATATATGATGGAAGACAAATAAAAGACAATGTAGGGACTGTTCAGAGGTCTGTTTTTAATAAAAAAGTGTTGGCTGTTTTGGAAAAGCCCTTGACTGAGGAACTGCAAAATTATTTAACAATTTGTTTTCCAAAAGAAGAAGGAAAAAAAGGATTGTCAATTAGGGTAAATGAGTTTTATGTGTCGGAACATACAACCGATAATTTGGAAACTGGTTATGCAACCGTGGTTTTTGATTTTATTGAAAAAATTGAAGGTGTTGAATATATAGTGGGATCTTTTTCTTCTACCATTAGCGAAAATAGTTTTGATGTTACGAGTGGACACGAACAGAGGTTGATTAAAGCAATTAATACCTGTTTTGTTGAGTATAAAAACAGGAATAAGAAAGCCGAATTGAAAATTGTTTTTGATCCAAGTATGAAAATGGAGAAGGATTTAATTCCTATATATAATAAAGGAATCTATTTGAACTATGTGGATGTGTTTTATGGTAGTCCAAATACTCTTGATAATTATACTGTCACGAAATATAAAGACAAGTATTGCCTTTTAAACAATATAACTGGCAAAGTCGAAAGCGGGTTTTATGGGTTTAATGATGGTCAAAATATTTATATTAATCTCTTTCATTATTCAACCGTTAAGGTGTATGCCAAAACTGAAATAATGGGAATGTATTACTTTATTGATGAAGTAGTGTCAAATGTTTTTGATTATTCGGAACTTCGAGAAAAATTTGGTTTAACTGTAATGTTTTTATTTCCTGATTTAACGGAGCCTAAGTTGCCTTTGCTGATTGATAGATTTACAGGTTCTCCAGTTTTTTTGACCAATAGTTATATGGTTAATTTGCTTTCTCCGAATACTTTATTGGTAAAAGAATATAAGCGGACACAACGCACATCGGAAGATAAAAAAAGAATGTATAAGAAATATTTCGGTTTAATTTAAAAGATTCATTGTTAGATTGTTTTTATTCGGTAGGAATAAATTGGTCTTGAATACGAGTTTATATCCAATTAATTGCGAAAGAATAGAAGTGAAGTTTTTTTTAATTTGAAAATATTAATTTGATGCAAGCAAAATTAATTAAATGATAAAAAAAAGAATTGGTATTTTGGGCGCAATGCCTGAAGAGATTACAGGTATAGTGGGGTTGCTTAAAAACAAGCAGGAAGTGGTAAAGGGAATGCGTACCTATTATGTAGGGACGATAAATAATATTGAGGTTGTGGTTGTTTTTTCACGTTGGGGGAAAGTGGCATCAGCAACAACTGTTACACATTTAATTGTTGAGTTTGGTATTACGGAATTATTTTTTACCGGAGTTGCTGGCGCTATTAATCCAGATTTAAATATTGGTGATATTGTTATAGCTAGTAGTTTAATTCAGCATGATTTAGATGCCCGTCCTATAATGGATAGGTTTGAAATTCCTTTACTAGGGAAAACGAATCTTTGTCCTCCAAAAGAAATGTTGGATAAGGCAGTAGAGAGTATTGGTGAATTGCTTAGTGATGAAAGTTTGGTTCATTTACTTTCTTCGAGTCAAAGTGAGATCTTTTCTGTGTTAAATCCCAAAGTGGTTGTTGGTCAAATTGCCAGTGGAGACCAATTTTTTGCAAGTCATGAAGATAAAGGAAATCTTTTGGCGATACTCCCTGAAGTTTTATGTGTCGAGATGGAAGGTGCTGCGGTGGCACAAGTTTGTTTTGAATACAATATTCCTTATGTAGTAATTCGTACTATTTCAGATGAGGCAAATGATAATTCTGTTGTGAATTTTAAAGAATTTGTATCTCAAGTGGCTTCTAGATTTGGAGTCGAGATAATTGAAAAACTGTTAAAAAAAATAGCCCTTTAAAGGGCTATTTTCGTTAGAAATCTTATTTGTTTGGTTTTATTAAAAACACATTTTTATATTTCCTTTGAATATCGACGAGATTTCGTTCAGCTTCCATTCTGGTTCTGAAATTACCAACCCAAACTTTGTAATTTGGTGTATTGAAAATAATAGTTCCATCTAAGTTTTTAAATTCTTGACGAAACTCATTTAAAGTTTTTTTGGCACCTTCGCTTGCTCCATTGAAAATTTGGATTTTATAGCGATCGGAATAGGATAAATTAGTGTTGGATTTTCTTTTTTCATTCAACAATTGCTCAAATTTAGGGTCTTGATTTACGCTTAAATTGGAGTTCTGAGCTGTTATTCTGTTTGTCGTTATT
>NZ_DASTTN010000148.1:0-11775 GCF_035760125.1 Flavobacterium sp. | reverse complement strand
CCATTTGTAGTTTCCCACTTGTAAGTAGATGAAAAATTAACTTGTGAAAAAACATTTAAATTGGTGTTATTAGGTTTGTTGTAAACCAGTACAGGATTTGAAAGATCAATTTGAGAACTGTTGGGAGAGGTTTTTGGTCTTCCTGAAGACAATTTTGTTCCCAAAGCAATTTTGAAATTGTTTTTCTCATAAATACCTGCCCACGATAAAGCATGAGTTAACTCGAAATTGTTTGGAAAACTTGGGTATTCATAATTGGAAAACTGATAATCATTTTTATTATAGGTATAACTTAACCAGGTAAGAAAGTGATTTATTTTTTTTTGAATTAGAATTTCTGTTCCTAAAACTTCATAATCGCCAGTTGTTCGAATAAATTCTAATTGGTTCTGAAAACCTTGGCTGGAGGTTGTAATACCGGTTACTTTTTTATAGAAATTTTCTATATCTAACAACCAATTATTCTTTTTATAGAATAAATTTAAGGATATTTGTTTGCTTTTTTGAATGGGAATAGTTGTGTTATTTGAGAGAATCCAACGCCTCTTTTCAATGCCAAAATAATCTTTTTGCAAATCAATGATTTGTTGCGAATTTTGACTTTTTAGTTCTCCTAATACTTCTAAATTTAAACTTTTATTGATTCCATAGCTAAATTGCATTCGAGGTTCTACAATAAATTTTTCAAATTTTTCGATATAATTAATTCTGGTTCCTGCCTTAAAATATATTCGGGAAAGCGTATCATTGTATTTTCCTTCCAAAATTAAGGCATGTGTTCTCAGAACCTCTTTAACTTTATGATAGAAATCAGGATTGCTTACCTGTTCTAAATTACTAACACCTATTTCGTTAAATTGATACCCATCGTTAAAACTAAATTGAGAGGTAATGGTATGGTAATTTTCTACATTAATCCCGTTATTGTTAACTGTGTTTTCTTGAATGACGATTTGATTTCCAATGGTGTTTTTTTGGTCAGCCAAAAGTTCATAGGCTGAGTTATAAACATTAATTTTAGTTGTATTGAAGTTATTCCAGTTCCTTTGCCACGTCAAATTTCCACCATAATTTTGTTGGCGTAAAATATTGTTTTCTGATTTGTTTATATCGTTTGCAGTCGCACTTTGAAAGACTTCCAAATTGTCCTGTATGGTTATTAAATCCAGTACTAATTGGTCTTTAAGCCCAATTTTTTGAGCATATTTAAGAGTAGCGTCGTAGAAACCAAATTTTTTATCACTTTGATAATTAATGTTTTGGTTTTGCGAAAAATCAGTGATTGTAGTATTCTGGAATACTTTATTGAAATATTCTTTGTACGTGGGAGTTTCTACAAAATCAGTAATGGATTTACGTGCTGAAATTTCGACATAACTCTTTTTCGAAAGATTGTACTTCCCATAAATATCAGCATTAATCATGTTTATTCCTGCACTAGCAGCGTTTTTTTCTGCAGTTTCCGGAGTAGAAGAAATAGCTACCACGCTGGATACACTTTCTCCGAAAAATGCAGAACTTCCGTTTTTATAAATAGAAATGGTATGTGCCAAATTGGGATTGAAGACCGATATTAAACCAAAAAAATGTCCCGTTTGGTACATTCGTATTCCGTTCCATAAAAATAAATTCTGATCGTGGGTACCGCCACGTACATTGATACTCGAAACACTTTCATCGATACTGTTTACTCCAGGAATTTGCTGCATTGCTTGCAAAGCATCAGGTTCGATAAGTCCCGGCAGAATACCAAATTTCTTGGGTTTAATTTCAAATGATCCATCTTTGTTTTTTGAAATTCCTGAAGCTAAAATAGCATTGGTTTTAATTTCTTCAAGTTCTGTAATTTCAGGTTCTAATAGTATCTGGAGACAATCTTTGGAGTCTGGATCATCTGGCACAATTCGTTTGGTTATAAATCCTATATGACTGATTAAAAACATAGTTGAATCCCCTTTTTTAAACTCAAAATAACCGTTTGAATCAGTCACAGTCTGAGCTTTATTACTTACATTAATGTTTGCATTTTCAATAGGTTTTTTGTCCGTACTGGAAAAAATGAACCCGCAAATTATTTTGGATTCATTATCTTTTTTATAAATATTAATGAATTTATTCCCTATATTTTCAAAGGATAAATTGGTTTCTTTTGCAAGATATTGCAGTTTTTGATCTAAAGTGAGCGATTCTTTTGGAGGATTTATTAGAAGGCCAGCAATATTATCCTCGGTGTAATTAAAACTTACCTGATGTTGTTGTTCAATATCATTAATGATTTTTTTAAAAGGCACAACTTCTCCTTTGTCCTGAGCAAAAAGATTCAAGACAAGGAAAAACATAATAAACAAAAAATGAAATTGTTTTGGATACAACATTTATTTTTTGTCAAAAATTATTTTATTTTTTGCAACTTTTTCTGCTTTTAAATTATAAGTTGTACTAATGATTTGCAATGCTACATCCAAGTCTTTAGCAGGTAATTTCCCTGTAAATAGAGAGCTTGTATCTTTCGTATTTAATTCAATCGTAACGTTGTATTGTCTTTCAATTTCGTCTAATAGGGTTCGGATATTTTCTTTATAAAAACACATTTGATTTTCCATCCATTCTGGTTTCAATGAATGTGTTTTCATTTTAATTTGTTTTCCGTTTTCAAAACTAACGCTTTGTCCGTGCGTTAATAGAATTTGAGTGTTTGCATAATTGACCTTCACACGTCCTTCATAACACACTACATCAAACCTGTTTTTTCGATCTTTAACATTAAATTGTGTTCCTAAAACCGTTACTTTTCCAAGATTGGTCAGCACTTCAAATCGTCTCCCTTTGGATACCCTGAAATAAGCTTCTCCTTTTAATTCAAGACGTCTATTGTTATTCCAGTTCCATTTTTTATAGTTTATTTCAGAACCGGAATTTAGTACTACTTCGGAGTTATCTGGTAAAGAAAAAGTTGTTTTTTCTCCAAAATTTGCTGTTTGTGTTTGGGATGAAAAAAAAATCAATGAAAAAGTAATCCCAAGAGCCAAGATAAAGATTGCGGCTACGCGAAAAATCCATTTTTTATAAATAGGAACTACTTTTGGAATGGCTTTTTTCTGCTTTAGAATGTTCGATAGCATAACATTTCCATCCAAATCATCTACCTCTAAATGTTTTGTATAATCTTTAATTTTTTGGTATTTTTCGAAATCAGGGCTTGTTTTAAATTCAGCTAATTCATCCTCCAATAAATCATTGTCGAGCCATTTTGCTAATAATCGATTTTCTTTCATTTTGCTGCTATTATATCATTAAAACAAATGGAACTAAATTTTCCCTACTTTATAACTCAATTTCTTTGCGTAAGCTTAATAAAGCTAAATGAATGCGTTTTTCAACTGCCTTTACGCTTATATTTAGATCCAAGGCAATTTCGCTATATTTTTTTCCATCAATTCGATGCATCAAAAAGGCAATACGTTGTTTTTCGTTTAAGTTTTCAATAGCTTTCAAAAGTTTAGTTTGAAATTGTTTTTCCTCAAGAATATATTCGGGATTTTCATTTGTTTTATCTAAACCTGTGAAGTTTTTTTCAAATCTCAAAACAACTTTTTGATGTGCAATTTCGTTCAGACTGCTATTATTTGCAATAGTGTAAATATATGATTTTGCTTTTTCTAGTGGTACGGATGCACAATTTTGCCAAAGTTTTATAAATGCTTCCTGTGCCAAATCTTCTGCCTGGCTTATATTGCCAAATTTGTAAAAAAGAAAATTCCGAAGTGCTTTTACCTGACTTTTAAAAAAAGACGAAAAGATTATTTCGTCACAAGTGTTTGATTGGATTTTATTTGGCATTTAAATTTTCAATTTGTACTTAACAAAAGTATTTATTTTTAGTTTAAGTAGGGTAAAAGTAAAGCTGATTGTTTTATAGAAGTATGAAATGTTATTTTCTTTTGATAATTAAGGATTTAAAAAAAAATGAAATCGAAACCTTTGATGACGAATTTATGAAAAACAGGTCCTTTTAATTTTATTATCTTTGTAAAAATATAGATATGTCCCCTTTTAAAAAATATTTATCAATAGTAGCTTTCCTGTCCTTATTATTGTCTTGTCAAAGTGAAATGGATGAGCAAGATTATAATACACAGGGAACAGTTACAAGTGTTTCTCCTCTCACTTCTTATTTGCAAAGGGTTGCGATGGTTAAAACAGTGCAGGATAATGTAATCGATAAGTCTAGTTATTGTACCATAAAACTTCCTTATACTGTTACTGTTAATAATGAACAAATTGCAGTTAATACAACTGCTGATTATCAAAAAGTAGTAGATAATATCAATGCAAATAGTAACGATAATGATATTGTAAAAATAGATTTTCCCGTAACAATGGTCTACTATAATTACTACGAAAAAATTATTCCTGCTGAAGCTGATTTTAATTCCTTAATCGATTATTGGAATCATTACCCTGATCTTTTATCCAAAATCAATGGTCTAAATATCAATTATCCAATAACGATTAATATTTATAACAGCACAAATCAAGTAGCAAGTTCTGTATCGATTATAAGTGATCAGTCTTTTTTTAATTTCATAAAAAATTTGAACGACAGTCAGTATATTTCATTAAATTATCCAATTTCTATAGTAGACTATAATAATCAGACCAGATCAATTACGAATAATTTAGATTTCGAAAATGCTATAAAATATGCTATTGATAACTGCCCGGAAAATAACATTGTAACTCTTGATTTTGTACAGACAATAACAAATGGTTCTTGGGTAATACCTTATTTTTTTGATGATTCAGAAAAAACCTCTTCTTATAGTGGATATTCATTTGTCTTTAAAAGTGACAAATCGGTGGTTGCTACTAATGGAGCTATTTCGGAAATAGGCCAATGGGAAAGTATAGTGCAGAATGGCGTTAGGGAATTAAAAATAGATTTCAGTACAGAATTACTTGGTAAATTGAATAATAATTGGAAGTTGTTTGAGTTTAATAATTCGAAAATAAGATTGCGCGATGTAAGTAATAGCACTAATTATCTTTATTTTGAAAAAAAATAAATTCTGATTTTGACTATTGAGTTAAAATATATTGACTGTCCTTGTTATCTCAGCCTGTTATTGGGCGAATAGCTACTTTAAAGTCTAATTCAATTTTTCAAATTGTATCTGTAAGTATTAGTTAGTGAGTTATTGTTTTTAATAAAAACACAGTTTAATATGAAATAAAAAAAGCCGAACATTGCTGTTCGGCTTTTTTGTCGGGGTGGCAGGATTCGAACCTGCGGCCTCCTGCTCCCAAAGCAGGCGCGATAACCGAGCTACGCTACACCCCGTAAATCGAGTGCAAATATAAGGTTTAATTCTGCTTCTCAAAACATTTTAGTAAAATAATTAAAATTTATTTCGGCATCAGTTTTTTGGATTTATTTGACTGTGTATTTTTTATAATAAAGATTACATTTGCAATTCAAAAAAATAAAAATATGTCGGATACAATAGAAAAAATCAAATGCCTTATTATAGGTTCTGGGCCAGCTGGTTATACAGCAGCCATATATGCAGCAAGAGCCAACATGAATCCTGTACTATATCAAGGAATGCAACCTGGAGGTCAATTGACCACAACTAATGAAGTCGAAAATTTTCCTGGTTATGTTGATGGAGTTACCGGTCCCGAAATGATGGTACAACTACAAAGCCAAGCACAACGCTTTGGTGCTGACATTCGTGATGGTTGGGCTACCAAAGTAGATTTCTCTGGAGATATCCACAAAGTTTGGATTAATGATAAAATTGAATTGCATTGTGAAACCGTGATTATTTCTACTGGAGCTTCTGCTAAATATTTAAATATTGCATCGGAACAACATTATTTGAAAATGGGTGGTGGAGTTTCAGCTTGTGCTGTATGTGATGGATTCTTTTATAGAAATCAAGAAGTTGTTATAGTAGGAGCAGGAGATTCAGCTTGTGAAGAGGCTCATTATTTGTCTAAATTATGTTCTAAAGTAACAATGTTAGTTCGTAGCGAAAAATTTAGAGCTTCCAAAATTATGGAAGAACGTGTTCGCAAAACGGAAAATATTACCATCTTGATGAATCACGATACAGTAGATGTATTGGGAGACGAGCAAGTGGTAACAGCTGTCAAAGCAAGAAACAAAACTACTGGAGAAGTGTTTGATATTCCAGCTACGGGTTTCTTCGTGGCGATTGGACACCAACCTAATACTGAGATTTTTAAAGACTATTTAACATTAGATGAGACTGGGTATATTATAAATACACCAGGGACTTCAAAAACAAATGTAAATGGTGTGTTTGTTGCCGGTGATGCTGCAGATCATGTGTATCGTCAAGCAATTACAGCTGCAGGTACTGGTTGTATGGCTGCTCTTGATGCTGAAAGGTATTTAGCGTCTAAAGATTGAATTTTTTCTTTATAAAAGCAAAAGTCCCAATTTTTTAAGTTGGGGCTTTTTTTATGTACTGAAACCTTGACTTTGGGATTACTTCGCTTTTTTTATCAATTGAGCTTCGCCCAGAAATTTTCTCACCTCAATTTTGGGCGTTCCAAGCAAGTAGATTTTGGATGTATTATCTGCATCAACAACAAGTGTGGTATCGGACATTAGATTGCATATTGCATTGCCTGCTGTTGTTACGTCTGCATTTTTTATGTTTAAATTGAAACCTGTAAATACACTATTGTTGTCTTGTCTAATAACTGCGTTGGTAGCGTCTCCTTCTATTATTGCAGTCGCTTTTTGGTATAAATCAAAAGCAATATCCGTTGTTGTAACCAATGCTTTGATTTGTGCATTTTTACTTAGTTGAATTTTTGCTTTTTCAGCTTTTAAATTCAATTCGATCTTAGATTTGTCATCGGATATTAGGGTAAAATTTTTTGAATTGACGTTCAAATATAATTTGGCAAAATCTAATGAGCTAAAGGTAATGTCATCTAATATTACAGCTTCAAGCGCATTTATAATAGTTGCATTTTTGGCAACAACCGATTTTAGATCATTGGTGTATGTGATTTTTACAACCAATTTTTTGAAACTACTTATTTCTTTAGAAGTATAAATACGAAGTGTTTTTTCTTTGATGTCAAAAGAAATATTGTCGTGAAGATTGTCATCAGCATCGATTTTAATTTCGTTTTTTGTGCCTTTTTCCAAGAAAACAGTTAGGTTGTCTTCAATTTCCAAAGCTGTAAAGTCGCCAATTTCTTTTGGTTTTTCGACGACTATTTTAGAGCCCTTTATTCTTTCTTTATTTTGACCAATAGTTAATGTTGTTACAAGTAAGAAAAATACAACTAAGTATGAATATTTCATTTTATACAATTTGGGTTGAAGTACAAATATAAAAAAATCACCCATTTTGATGGATGATTTTTAAAATTTTTAAGTTTGAATTACTTATTCTTGATGGACACTTCCTCCAGAATTCTCCTCTTTTTGAATCGATTTAGGTGTTCCATTATAGGTAATATTTCCACCGCTGGAAGCATCCGCTTTTAGGTTTACAATAGGATGAACAGTTATCGATGAACCGCTGGATGAACTGGCTACCACTTCGTTTGCGAGTAAGTCAGTAGTGTTGATTACACTTCCACTGGAAGCTTCCGCTTCTACATGCAAGGCTTTACCTTTGATGGTTTGATTACTTGCACTACTGGTTGACAATTGAACATTTTCATATTCGGTTGTGAGTTGAATTGAGGCAGCACTTGATGAAGCCAAAGTAAGGTTGCTTCCTTTTAGTGTTGTGTCTGAATTAACAGTTGATGCTGATGAAGCTTCAATTCCTTCAATAACTGGCATTTTTACTGTAATTTTTTTGGAAGAAACATTGATGAAGTTACCGAATTTACAAGAAATAACCAGTACTCCATTTTCTACTTTTGTCGTGATTTCTTTTTGTAAATTATCATCGGCTTCCACAATGATTTCTGTTTTGTCTGATTGTTCAATAACAAGGTCTAAAGCATTGCTTATTTCTACATTTTTGAAATCTCCAGTAACGGTCCTTTTTTCGGTAGTTACATGACCGCTTCCAGTTATAGAATTAATGTTTCCCAACTGATTACAAGATCCAAAAAATAATGCCATTAGAGTAATGACTATGAACTTCGTGATTAATGTGATGACTTTTATCATGGCTATTGGTTTTATTTTGATTGAATAATATCACCGGTTGTAATGGTGTGTGTTGTTACCTCTTTTTTGTTAGAACCAAGAATTAAATAATAATTTTTAAAATAGGATGGAAGTCCTTCCGCCTGATGGGTGATCGAATTTCGAACTTCAAAATGCAGATGTGGAAAGAATGAACTACCAGAGGTTCCAATAGAAGCAATTTTTTGCCCTTTTTTAATTTTATCTCCCACTTTCATTCCGATTGCACTTTGATTTTTCAGATGCCCATATATACTGTACAAATGTTCACTGTGTTTTATAACAATATAATTTCCATATAAAGTTAATGGATTATCTTTTAAAGATGGAATATCAAAAGTTTTATCGTCTTTTTTATTCGTTTCGATAGCTGCAATTTCTCCATCGGCAACAGCGAAGACATCAGTTCCAAAACCAAACCAGTCTGTGTCGTTTTCTCCATTTGAAAGAAACTTTTTTCCTTCAGAATCAATTATTACAAAATCATAGGCATATCTCATGAAATTTCCAGTAAATCCTAATTGCTTGATTGGAGCAAATTCGTAGTCAAAACGCCTGTGATGTGAATAAAAATCATGCCCGTCATACACAAGTATTTTGTTTTTTAGAGGCAAAATAAAATCCGACTTTTGATCATAATCTATTGGAATAACTACTTTTTTAATCTCAATGCTATCATTGAAAACAAATGTATATTCCAGTTTGTCAGTCATACTATTTAGATCCGGAAACGGATTAAAAAGCATTTTTCTTGAAACACTATTCCATTCAATGTTTGGAATAGTGTTTATACTTGGTGCCGTACCATTATTATCCAAAAACTTTTGTTGGATAAGTTTATTTTGCTTGTCAAAAGCTGATATTTCTAACCTGGTTAATTTAAGGCTATCCGTTGATTGGTTTTCTATGACAAAATCAAAATTCAAACTGTATTGTTGTTCATTGATTTTCTCTTTCAGCGGATGCTCAGGTTTGCATTCAATTGTAAGTTTGTTTTGAGCATTAACAGACAAGGCAGATAATCCAAAAATAAGTACTGCAAAAGATTGAATGGTTTTCATCATTACTTATTCAGTTTTAATGATTATGCCGTCTTTGTTGATTTTCAATTCTTTAAACTCTTTTTTTGTTTTAACAACCGAATCACTTTCAATAGTAACTCCATTTTTAGTTATTGTTACATTAGTTTCGTTGTCATCATCCATGTCTACATCATCATGATCATTTTCATCGGCTGGACAATCAAGACATTTTACTTTAGAATCTTCCACTTTGTAAGTGTATTTGTCAGAGCTGTAGTGTAAGTTGAAAAAATCATCATTGGACCAATCATAATCTTGTACACTAGAGTCTGTTTTAAACAAAGTTCCTTCTGGTAGATGTAAAATGATTTCGATTTCTTGATCACGGAATTTGTTTTTCAAGTCGGTAATCAAATAATTATCTAAAATCAATTGGTTTCCGATAATTTTATATCCGTAACGAATGGCTTCTGCTCTTTTTTTGGCTTCCGATAAAGATTTTCCTTTTGCTTCTTTTTCAATTTGAATGTATGCATATTTTTCGTCTGATTTTTCGATTTTAATATGTACTTGATTAGAGTAAATGATATCATTATTCAATGAATCTTTTGTGATCATAAAATCATTTCGATCATTTACATCCTTTGCAAAATAATCATTGTGTTTGAATTTGATTAAAAGTGTATCCGTTGGTTTTAGATTGATGGTTTCTTTTTGAACCGATCTGCCGTTTATGGCAAATGCTGTAGCTTGTTTTATTCCTATTGAAATTGCAATCGAAACAGCGATTAACCAAAGGGCTAATAGAGTGTATTTTGCAATATTTCCAATAGACTTCATATTAGGAGCTAATAATTTAAAGCCTAATAAAGTCATGAAAAAGAAAGGAATACCAACTGCTAGGAACATTAATAAACCGAAAGACCAGATTGGATAATCGGTAAAGTTACCTGCTTCTACAAAACTTTGCCAAGGAAAATCCATTGACACGCTGGTTCCCAATGTGAATACTCCAATAAAAAGTAAAACCAATACCGTTAAACCTCCCATTATTAGAATAACTCCTAAGAATTTGGCGAAAATTTTGAAAACGGTCATGATAAAATCACTAAAGCTATTCCCTAATTTTTCGGCTCCTGTTTTTACTTGATTGCCAAATTTGTCGTAATCAGCATTCTTTATTTTTCCTGAAACATTTTCAAATTCCTCACGAACCTTTTTTTCAATATTTGAAATTGTAACAGGTTCTCCTGTCATTTCCAGTTTTTCAGATGTTGTTATAGCTTCTGGAGTTACAATCCAAAGGATAATGTAAGCCAAAATTCCAGTTCCAAATCCAGCAAAAACAAATATTAAGAACATGATTTTTAACCAAACGGCATCAATTCCAAAATAATGGCCCAAACCTGTTGCAACACCACCAATCATTCCGTTTTCTTTGTCGCGGTATAATTTTTTAGTATGTCTAGGTGCTGAAAAATCTCTGTTCTCATTTGTAGTAGGACCATCTTCTTCGATAATGTAATCCTCAGGTTGTCCCATAACGGAGATAACTTCGTCTACTTCTCTAAGAGTGACTACATGTTTCTCTGTTTTTTGTTTCTCTGTCAATAATTCCGAAACTCTCATTTCGATATCCTTGATTATTTCTTCTTGTCCAGATGATTTTGACAGCGATCGTTTTATAGCGTCAAAATAACGGGTTAATTTTTGGTATGCATCTTCATCAATATGGAAGAACATTCCGCCTAGGTTTATATTTACAGTTTTGTTCATGACTATTATTTTTGGTTGGTTATTAAGTTTACGGCATCAGACAATTCCGTCCATGTGCCATCAAGTTCTCTTAAAAAGGTTTGTCCGATCTCAGTCAAACCATAGTATTTTCTAGGTGGTCCCGATGTGGATTCTTCCCAACGGTAGTTGAGCAATCCGTCATTTTTTAATCGAGTTAAGAGCGGATAAATGGTTCCCTCTACGACCAACAATTTAGCGTTTTTCAAAGTGTCTAATATTTCTGAGGTATAAGCGTCTTTCTCTTTTAATACTGATAAGATACAAAACTCAAGAACACCTTTACGCATCTGGGCTTTTGTGTTTTCAATGTTCATAATTTTTTAATTTGAGTTGATTAGATTTGTTGATGAAACTGTTCATTTTTGATTGATGATTGAATGATTAATTTATTTTGTGATATTATGTTTTATATATTTAATTCAATGCTGATTTGAGCATGATATTTTATTATTTAAGAAAAGATATTGTCAAAGGGTAGCTATATTCTTCTCCATTAGATGCTTTGATTGAAGCATAAATGACCAAAAAGAATTCTGCAATTTTCATACAGGCGAATATAAAAAGTGCTAAAACACCCACTGTCAAAATCCCTATACTGTTGCCGTAATCAAAATTTTTTAAAATAATATCGTCGTTGTTTACTAAATCATTGAATGAGATGTTTTTTAAAACGGTATATAAAAATATTGGAATGGCAATCATGGCCAATATCAAAGAGTAAATTAAAATACTCAATTGAAAGTTCAAAGCTTGTTTACCATT
>NZ_DASTTN010000147.1:0-14670 GCF_035760125.1 Flavobacterium sp. | reverse complement strand
ACTTGGAGTTCTGTCTTTTCCGGTTGTTGTACTACCATATCCTATATAATGTTTCATGCAGGAAGCCACATTATATTTTGATCCAACATCAACCCCTTCAAAACCTCTTACCATCGCCTCTCCCATTCGACTTGACAAGTATACATCTTCTCCAAAGGACTCCCACATTCTTGACCAAGCTGGATTTCTAGGCAAATCCAAATCGGGTGAGAAAACCCATGGAATTGAAGAAGCTCTAGTTTCGTAGGCCGATATTTCGGCTCCTTTTTTTACAAGATCAGTATTGAATGTCGCTGCCATTCCTATTTGTTGCGGAAATAATGTTGCTCCAGCCGTATAACTCGACCCGTGTATTGCATCTATTCCATACAATACTGGAATTTTTAATCTGGTTTTTTTTGCCTCACTGCCTATTGTTGTAATTACTTCATTCCATTTTTTAATAGTTGGTGCTCCTGGATTTGGCACATTTAAAATAGAACCAATATGATATTTTTGAATAGCCTCATTCAATTTTGTCATATCAAATTCTCCAGGCTTTCCTTTGGCCTCCAAAGAAGTAATCGTAATTTGTGTCATTTGACCAATTTTTTCTTCCGTAGTCATTTTAGAAAGCAATTCTGCTACTTTCTTATCTAATTCAGGATTGGTGTTTTGACTTCTAACCCCATAAGCCAGAAAACTGAAGATTAGCAGTAGTGCAATTTTTAATCTCATTCTTTTTATAATTTATCTTTTAAACTTAGATTTTTTTAATAATTGACTAATTATTAATGAATTTTAAAAGTAATTATATTTATTAAAGAACTAGTTTTTAAGGAACTAATTTGGTTGTTTTTCATAGGTTTAACGTTTTCGTAATTCTATAATTAGACAATAACTTCAAAACTTTTCTTTTACTTTCAATACTTTCCAAAAAAATTCCCATTTCACTTTTTTAGCGAAATGGGATTCTTTTAAATAGTTAAAACAACTTCAATTACTATCCATGGTAAACTCTTGAAGCAACAATTTTATTTTCTTTTACCACAAGAACCTCAGCAACAAGCATGTCTTCTTCACCCTCAACAGTGCGTATGTATTCCATAAAAACACGGTCTGCATTTGCCGTTAGAGAAGTTACTTTATAATGTAGACTTGGCAAACGATCAAAAGCATCTTGCCACCAAGTTCTTAAAGCATCTTTTCCAGTTACCAACCCTTGCGTTTCAGGTTTACGAATTTTCAATTTCGGACTAAAATGCTCTGCTTCATCATCATAAAGGGATAATAATTGTTCCAAGTTATGATTGTTAAATGCTTCGAACCATTTAAAAGCGATGGATTGCAATTTTTCTGTTGTCATTCTGTTTGTTTTTAAAATTAAAAAATCCCTTTACATTTTTGCATGAAAGGGATTTAGAAGTTATTTTTTAAGAAATTATACGTTCTTCAAATTGATAATTTCTTGTTCCGTTAGTAATCTCCAATTTCCTCTTGGTAAATTTTTCTTGGTCAAACCAGCAAAAGCTACACGGTCAATTCGAAGTACATCATAATTAAAATTTTCAAATATTGAGCGCACTACTTTTACATTTGCAGATCTTAATTGAAGCCCAATTTCACTTTTGGCTTCCCCTTCAATATAACTTACATCTTCCACATAAACACGGTGACCATCCAATACAAGACCTTTATTTATTTTTTCTAAATCTTCAAATTTTAAATTTTTATCTAAAGAAACTTGGTATATTTTGGATGATTTTTGATTCGGCAAAGTAAATTTACGAATCATATCCGTATCATTAGTAAACAACAAAAGTCCTGTTGTATTCTTATCCATTCTGCCAATTGGAGCAATTTTTGAAGTAGTAGAACCTTTAACCAATTCTAGAACATTTCTAAATTCTTGCCCTTCATCAAGTGCAGTTGTGAAATTTTTAGGCTTATTTAATAAAATGTAAACTTTTTTCTCTGGCGTCAAAACCACACCATCAAAATTAACTACATCTCCTGGCTTTACCATATACCCCATTTCGGTAACGGGAATACCGTTTACTTTTACATTTCCAGATTGAATGTAAATATCAGCATCACGTCTAGAGCAAGTCCCTGAATTTGAGATGTATTTATTTAAACGAATTTCATCTTTTACTTTAGGTCTTTTAGGCGCTTGATTAGGTTTTTTCTCTACTTTATCAGTAGTATCGGCAACTTTTACAATTGTTTTAACTTTTTTTGGCCCTTGTGCCCTTTTTTGCATCGCAGGTTTTGGCTTATTGGAACTTGGTCTAGAGCTTGTTGGTCTAGCACCACTTCTTTTATTATTGCCTTCCTTATTGTTCATAATATTCTATAATTTGCTGCAAAGATACTATTTATATCATTGGGAAACGATTTTTGTCAATTAGAAAAAGCTAACTACTTAATTAAATGACTGTTGCCATTCTAAAGTTTTATTGAAACCACCAACCTAAACAGAATGATATTAAATAGTCATCAATATTTTTTTACCATTCCACAAAACGCTAGGATTAATCAAGACTATACAAAATACACCAGCCACAATTAAGAATTTCAAAACATTGTGAAGTAAAACATATTGCTCTTTGGTTTCCCATTTCCACAAATACACCAGGAAAAAAATCATAATTATAAAACCGGAATAAAAGTAAATATCCATATAACCAACATCATATACATTGATTAAAAAATAAACCGGTATAATGGTCAATAGTGCCAATCCTGTGATTATTTTTTTGGAAACTTCTTCCCCATAAATAATTGGAATGGTTTTATAATCATTAGCCAAATCGCCTTTTAAATTTTCCAAATCCTTTATCATTTCCCGAATCAGAATTAATAAAAATAAAAAGGTCCCATGTGAAAGTATAACAGCAAGTTTACCGCTATTGCTTTCTATTTCATACAATGGCATTTTAAGATAAAAATATAACAGAATCCCAAAAAAAGGCAAAACCGCCAGTAAAGCAGCCATCAAATTCCCGATTAAAGGATACTTTTTAATTTTATGAGAATAAAACCAAATTAGAAAGATATAAGCCGAAAAAAACAAAACAGCTCTAAATGAAACAAAAAAAGCTATTAAAGCCACAAAAAAATTTAGGCCAAAATAAACTTGAAGTTTAGTTTTTTGGCTCACCAAACGATCCAATTGCGATTTATTTGGCTTGTTAATCAAATCCTTTTTACTGTCGTAAAAACTATTGATAATGTACCCAGAAGCAATTGTTAAACTAGATGCCAATACAATTATAAAAAGCTGAAAGTCCAGCAATATTGACAAAGCTCTTTTCTCGGGAGCTAATATAAAAATAGCAGATAAATATTGGGCCAAAGCTATAACAGGAATGTTATAACCTCTAACTACAGAGAACAAACTCACAATCTTTAATACAAATAGTTTATGCTGCCTGCTTAACATGGAGTTTGTTTAGAGTTTATAAGTAGCGCTTAATAAATAGATTCGTTCTCAAATAAAAAATTAAAATTGATAAACGACTTCCAATTTAAAATCCTTCAAAGACTCTTTTGCCCTTTCTAAATCTTGCGTAAATCCTAAGATATAACCACCGCCACCTGAACCGCATAGTTTCAGATAATAATCATTTGAATCTATCCCTTTTTGCCAAATGCCATGAAACTGTTCTGGAATCATCGGCTTGAAATTATTGAGGACTACTTTTGACAATTTTTTGGTGTTTTCAAATAATGAGTTCATATCTCCACCCAAAAAATTCTCCACACAAGCATCCGTATATTTTACAAATTGGTTTTTCAACATCGTACGGAAGCCTTTGTCTTTTAGATTTTCCATGAAAATATTAACCATTGGCGCCGTTTCACCCACTATTCCAGAATCTAGTAAAAACACAGCTCCTTTACCGTCAAAACTTTGGGTAGGAATTCCGGTAGCTTCAATATTGTCTTTTGAATTTATTAAAATTGGAATACTCAAATAACTGTTCAATGGATCCAATCCAGAACTTTTCCCGTGAAAAAAACTCTCCATTTGAGAAAAAATAGTTTTAAGAGTCAATAATTTTTCACGTGTCAAATTCTCTAAAACCGTGATTTTATGTTGTGCATATTTATCATAAATAGCAGCTACCAATGCACCACTACTACCTACTCCATATCCTTGTGGAATACTGGAATCAAAATACATACCTGTTTGAACATCATTATTTAAAGTCTCTAAATCAAAAGTTACCAAATCAGGCTGGTCCTTTTGCAATTGCTCCAAATAGGCCACAAATCGTTTCAAATGACCATTTGAATGTATCGCTTCTTCCGAAGGATTAGCATCTTTCTTCAAAGCTCCATTGTAAAAATTATAAGGAATTGACAATCCTTTGGAGTCTCGAATAATTCCGTACTCTCCAAAGAGTAATATTTTTGAATAAAATAAAGGTCCTTTCATGTGTTTTTTTAAATTATCAATTTGGGCTTGGTAATTAATATTGTTTATTTTAAAAATCGACTACATCTCCACGATTTTCATTTTGTATCCCGATGTTTATTTCTTCCTGCTGTTCGGGCGTTAATTCGTCCCAAACCTCTTTTTCTTTGTCTTCAAAAACGGCTCTGATTTTCTTCAGAAGATCAATATTCTTCGTCTTTACTATCTTCTTGATTAATTCTACTTTTTCCGCATTCAGGTCCATAATTTTAAATCAATTAAGAACTAAAGATACGAAAAAAAGCATTAATTTAACAAAGCGCCATTTCCAATTTCGTCGCAAAGGTACTGACCATTTTGGCAATAGCCAACTAATTCTGATTTAATAAATTGCAACACTTTTTCATTAACATTATTTGGATACAAAACATGTACATTCGCTCCGGCATCCAATGTAAAACAAATCGGGATTTTAGTTTCATTTCTAAATTTCCAAATCGCATTTATGATTTGCAAAGTGTTGGGTTTCATTAAAATGAAATATGGCAAGGAGGTCATCATCATCGCGTGCAAAGTCAAGGCCTCGCTTTCTACAATCTTGATAAATTCTTCGAGATCTCCATTTTCAAAAACAGGAATCAGCTTGTCTAAATTTTCATGTGCTTGGGCAAATCGCCTTTCGGCAAATGGGTGGTCATGCATCAAATCATGACCTACAGTGCTCGATACTTGTTTCTCTCCTTTATCAACTAATAAAATTGTGTCTTTGAAATTTTTAAAAACAGGATGGATTTCATACGGATATTCTACACCATACAAATTTGTGCTTCCTTTTATGTTAGCCTGTTCTCCCCAAACAACCACTTGTCCTTTTACGCTTCTGCAAGCGCTTCCAGAGCCTAATCGCGCCAAAAATGAAGCTTTACTATAGAAATAATCTTCAGCTATTTTTGGATTTAAGGCTTTTTCTAAACTCATAAAATTCATTGCCAAAGCTGCCATTCCCGATGCTGATGAAGCTATACCAGAACTATGAGGAAATGTATTTTCAGTGTCAATCGTAAAATGATAGTCTTTCAGAAAAGGTAAATATATTTCAACTCTTTCCAAGAATTTTTGGATTTTCGGTTTGAAATCTTCTTTGGGTTTTCCTTCAAATAATAAATCAAAAGAGAAATTACCGTCGTTTTGTTTTTTGGCGAAAGCCAAAGTTGTAATCGTTTTGCAATTATTCAGCGTAAAACTAACGGATGGATTAGCTGGAATCTGCTTGTCTTTTTTTCCCCAATATTTCACCAAAGCAATGTTGCTCGGTGCACTCCAAGAGAAACTTCCCTGGTCTATTGAATGATTATATTTTAATGGGATAAAATCGTCAGCTTCAAACATAAATAGTAATTTTCGACAAAGATACTTTTTTTGCTGAAATCGTTTATTCCTTTATTTGATAATCCTTCGAAAGTTTTAAGTAATTTTGGCTTCGCTAAAATCATAAGAAATGAATAAGATTACCCGAATATTATCTATTGTTGTTACTTGCCTAGTTGTAGGCTATTTTTCTGGAATAGTTACCCGTTCGTCTGTTACAACTTGGTATCCAACATTGATAAAACCGAGTTTCAATCCACCCAATTGGGTTTTTGCACCTGTTTGGAGCATGCTTTATATTATGATGGGAATCGCAGCGGGATTAGTTTGGAATAGAATTGATTTTGAAAAAGAAACCGTTAAAAAAGCATTGCAGTTTTTCGCAATCCAATTGGCGCTAAATGCCTTGTGGTCTTATTTATTTTTTGGGCTAAAAAACCCAATGTTAGCCGGTTTGGAAATAATTATCTTATGGTTGATGGTTTATGAAACTTATATTCAATTTGCCAAAATCAACAAAATTTCGGGCTATTTATTTATCCCTTATTTGCTTTGGATTGGTTTTGCGGCAGTTTTGAACGGAAGTATTTGGTGGTTGAATAAATAATGAATGCTGGTCAGTTTTTCAACTTTTGGAATTCAATATTTTTAGCGGATAAAAAATCCATTATGCTGAGTACATTATGATGCTCAATTAGTACTTTTGATTTCGGATCAGTGTCACAAAACTGAAGAAAGAGATCAATTTCGTCTGGTTTCAATTTTAAGTTGTACGTAAAAAATTTTTGATCACAGGTGTTTTTGGCCAATGTAGCAAATTCAATTTCTGGTAGAACTTCCTTATCTGGTTCTTCTTCTTTTCTGAATAAATCTAAAATCTTTTTGCCAATTGCAATAAAGTTCATTCCATTATCTATAGCTCCATCATAAACGGTGCGTTTTTTTATATCTTCAACCGATTTTACTACGTCTATTTCATCCCTCTTCCCTTGTTCGTACGCGTTGTCTTTTTTAAGTTTAATGCTATGTGTTTTTTCAACTACTACCTCGTCTAACTCTTCGGGTTTTTTGATCATTACAACTTGCAGATTGTTCTGCCCAATCTCTTCTTTAGATACTTTCAGCCTTTTTAAATAATAATTTTTAGCATAAAAAAGGAGACTGTCATTAGCTTTAACAGTTACTACAAATTCACCTTTATCGTTCGTTTTGGTGCTTTTTTGAGAAGTTTTATTGATGACATCCACGTTTTGCAATAAGAAATTGTCTGACGAAACTACTCCTTTAAGAAGCTTTTCTGTTTGAGAAAAAGCAAATTGATATGCAAATAAGGACAATACCAAAAGTAATTTTACTTTCATAAGTAAGAATTTTTTGAAAGTAAATATATTCCAATACTCCCTAAAAAAAGCTTATCGGCGATGTAAATTTTTGTTAATTAATTCTTTGACTATATAGCATTCGCTACAATAAAGCCACTAGTCCAGGCATTTTGGAAATTAAATCCGCCAGTAATGGCATCAATATTCACTATTTCACCAGCGAAATAAAGATTTTCATGCAGTTTACTCTCCATAGTTTTGAAGTTGATTTCTTTTAAATCAATTCCCCCTGCAGTTACAAACTCTTCTTTAAATGTACTTTTACCATTAACTTGAAAAGTACTGTTTGTCAATTGATTTACTAAGTTTTGTAATTGTATTTTGGATAAATCAGCCCATTTAGTTTCTGCTTCAATATTCGATGCTAAAACCAAGCTTTCCCAAAGGCGGTTTGGGAAGTCAAAAGGAGATTTTTTGGAAACGGCTTTTTTGGCGTGTTCTTGTTTTAATGTTTTTAGGATTTTCTCAGCATCTTCGGCATCAACATCATTTAGCCAATTCACATAAATGGTAAACTGATAATTTTTATCGAATAAAATTCGCGCTCCCCAAGCCGATAATTTTAAGATTGCTGGACCGCTCATTCCCCAATGTGTGATTAACAATGGTCCGGTTGAAACCAATTTGGTATCTTTTACCTTTACCGTAACCTGCGCCGCAACACCAGGCAGTTCTTTGATTCGTGCATCTTTTATATTGAAAGTAAATAAGGATGGAACTGGACTTACAATGGCATGACCTTGTTGTTGAAGCATTTCCCAAATTTTAGGATTACTTCCTGTAGCTAGAACCAATTTTTCCGCAATATAGTTTTCGGTCTGCGTTTCGACTTTCCAAAAATTATCTTTCTTAAAAATGGACTGAACACTTTGCCCAGTCAGAACAGCTATCCCAAGTTTTTGAGTAGCTTTCACAAAACAATCAATAATGGTTTGTGAGGAATTCGAAACTGGAAACATTCTCCCATCCTCTTCAATTTTCAACTCTACTCCATGTTTTTCAAACCATTCTATGGTATCTCCCGAACAAAATTGATGAAATGGACCACGCAATTCTTTTTCACCACGTGGATAAAATTTCACCAATTCATTAGGTTCAAAACAGGCATGGGTCACATTACAACGTCCTCCTCCAGAAACACGAACTTTTCCTAACACTTCGGCTCCTCTTTCAAGAATGGCCACTTTAGTTTTTGGGTTTTTCTCTACGATATTGATAGCCGTAAAAAAACCTGCAGCACCACCGCCAACAACTAGTATGTCAAAATTTTGATTCATAATTTTGTGAGGAAATAATTTTAGAATGCAAATGTAAGCCGTTTTTAAAGGGATAACCGCAGATTCGCAGATTATATTTTAATAATGAGCAGCAAAAAAACTAAGATTGGAAAATGACACACGGAGGATACAGATTAAACCCTATCCAAAAAATCGGTGATTATACCATCCACTTTGAATGATATCATTCTTTGAATAGCGTCTATTTCATTTACTGTCCAAGTAAAAACCTTAATCCCTTTCTCTTGAATTTTGGTGGTATATTCATTGGTCAATAATTGATAATCGGGATGCAGGGCTTCAGCTTTCATGAATCGGGCGAACGAAATGGCTAAATCCAAATCCGTTTCTGTTAAGACTCCAATTCGGATATTCTCATTTAAAAACCGGACTTGTTGCAGGGCATTCCAATCAAAACTGGATACTAGAAAATGATCATTATTCCATTTTTTGTCTGAAATATAATGTTCTATCAATTGAACCACTTTCTCGGCCGTATCCTTATTTTTCAATTCTATGTTTACAAAACACCTTTTATCAACCAAATCCAAAACTTCTTCCAATGTTGGAATTGTATATTTTTCATTGATTTGAACAGACTTTAATTCTTCTAATCTCAATTGGTTCACAACTCCTTTGCCGTTAGTTGTTCTATCAATAGTTTCATCGTGGATTACAATCAAATGACCATCTAAGCTTAGATGCACGTCCAATTCAATTCCGTCTGCTCCCATTCCGATTGCTTTTTCAAACGAAATCAAGGTGTTTTCAGGTTCGTATCCTTTGGCTCCTCGATGTCCTATTTTAAGATTTTTTTTCATAGTACTACAAATATAAAAAACGCCTTCATTACTAAAGGCGTTTCAATTCAAAACTAAATAACTAACTATTTTGTAAACTACGTTCGATAATTATTATTTTACCTTTTTATATAATAACAAAAAAACAAAATGCTAACCCTTAGCCCCGATTGAAGTGAAAATCCTCTCTCGTTTTTTCAACGAGAGAGATTGTAACGGAAAGCGGGACCTGTACTTACAAAAAAGCCAAATCTTTCTGCTCCAAAATTATTAATCGAACTCAGTTGTGCTATTTTTTTAATTCTAATAATACAATATCAAACTCGCTATCAACTGTAACTTTTCCATTCAAAACACTTGCCATTTTACCGGAATAAGCATCCTTTACTTTGGCACCTTCCTTGAAGGCAGAACCTACAGGGATTTCCTTTTTACCTGCAAGCAAATCCAATCCGATTACGACTGTATCTGAATATTTTCCTTTGGTAAAATTTCTGGAACACACATATGGTTTTGTCGAAATCTCTGCATTCACACCGGCCCCAACCGATGGATGGTTTCTTCTAAACTGACCTAATTTTTGCCAATGCAACAGCACTTTTTGGGTTTCTGGATTTGTATTTACGGCATCCCAGTTCATCATTGAACGCAATGTTGCATCGCCTTGAGTCCCTTCTACAACAAGAGAACGAGCCGATTCATCACCGTAATATACTTGTGAAATACCGGGAGTCAATAATAATTTTGTTCCGCTTTCGATACTTTTGGTACGTTTGGCATCAAAAGGACCTCCATCATCATGAGAAGACAAATAATTCAAAACACTGTTCCCTTTCAATTGACCGTTCAGTAAAACAGAATATTTTGAAAATAAAGTAGAATAGTCTTTCCGGGCATCGCTTTTGAATTCAAAATTAATCATCGCCGTAAAACCATTCTCGTAATAATTTATTTTTTTATCCCCAAAATCAAATAACTTCCCGTTACTGATGTTGTAATTATAGACTTCTGCAATGGTGTAAAATGGATTGTTGTCCAAAACTTTAGTTGGATTCTTTTTTTTCCAATCTGCAAATGAATAATCACATTGTGTTTTGAAATCAGCCCAAACGCTTTCATCCGTATGCTTAACTGTATCCGCTCTGTATCCATCAATTCCAAACTCGGTGATATAATCCGTCAACCATTTTATGATGTAATATTTTGGAGTTCTTGGATAGCCTGTTCGTTTGAAAAAAGCATCCAATGAAGCTACTTCTTTATCATATCTTCCTTCAGCCTTCCATTTTTCAACCAAAAAAGGAGGCAATGTCACTTCCTCTTTACTTTCCGTTTTTACATCGGGCAAATTGGCTACCAATGTACAGGCTGTTGTATTCTCAAAATTACTGTATTGACATTTAGGTCCCGTGCGAACCCAGCCTTCCGGCCAAACAGTATCTACTTCGGTAACTGGACCAGTATGATTGATTACACCATCAAGCATGATACGAATTCCTTTGGCGTGCGCTTTTTTAACCAATTCGGCTAAATCTTTTTTGGTTCCAAAGTTCGGATCCAATGCCGTCCAGTCTCTTGCCCAATAACCATGAAATCCATAACTCAAGCCCGTTCCTTCATCAACTCCATCGTGAATTTGCTCAACAACAGGCGTAAACCAAATCACATTGATCCCTAGTTTCGTAAAATAACCTTCGTCTATTTTTTGAATAATCCCTTTAAGGTCTCCCCCCTCAAAACCACGAAGTTTCCCGGGAGTTTTGGTTCTTCCAAAATTTAGGTCATTTGATTTATCGCCATTATTAAAACGATCTGTTAGCAAAAAATATAGATTGGCACCCTCCCATAGAAATGGAGTTTTTTCTGTTTTCGCTTTCGAATTAACTTTCGAATCCTTTTTTACTTGTGCACAAATAAAGGTTGTAGCCAATAAAAAAATTATGGGCAATATTACATTTCTACTTTTCATATTATAATTGTATTTTAATTTCGTTATCTAATCCTTTTTTTAATACTACTGGAATTTCAAGAATCTCTGCATTCATTTTAAAATCAACTATTGCACCATTAATGGTAATTTTAATTGGTTTTACACTGATATTATGAACCAATAAAGCAATATTTTTATCTGAGTTCGTAAATGATTTCCCAACAGTAGTATTCATTTTTAGTGCAATTTCTTTAGCTGTAACATTACTTGAAAAATTCAATATTTCGTACGCCCCTTTTTCGAAAGCGTTTGGCGTTATCCCATCATCATTATATAATTTTCCAGTACTTGAAGTTACTTTTTCATCAAAATAAAAATGCAAATCAAAATTAGCCAACGAATATTTTGTCGTGTTTTGAATCGTTTTTATCATAGGAATAAAAGCTCCTCCACGAACAAAAACCGGGATATTATCCGCCGAAACTGCTATATTCTCTGTAGTGCCTGCCTCATGCTTCATATTGGTATAAAAATCGTACCAATTGTTGCTTTTTGGAAAATAAATCGTAGTATTTGTAACTCCTGCTTTGGTAATTGGAGTCACTAAAAAATCATTTCCCCACAGATAGGAATCACAAGAATTCAGCAATTTTTCGTTAGTGGGTTCTTCAAAAAACAAAGGACGCATCAATGGCAAACCTTTGTTATTATTTTCAAAAGCCAAGGTATAATTATACGGCAATAATTGGTAACGCAACTCAATTTGTTTTTTGGCTTTCGCCTTAGTCACAATGTCTTTATACACAGGCTCCGAAGGCACGTCTTCCTGTGCATGTGGGCGATAAACAGGTTGAAAAACTCCATACTGCAACCAACGAACGTACAGTTCATTGTCAAAATAATCTCCTGCAAATCCTCCCAAATCCGAGTGCATATAGACCATTCCCTGCATACCCATTTGCAATGCAATTTCAGGTTGTGATTGCAATCCTTCCCAGGAACGACTTACATCTCCAGACCACGGAATCATCCCGTAGCTTTGCGATCCTGAATATCCAGCACGCATTAGAATAAAAGGACGCACATTTGGAAAGTCATTTTTGTAACCTTCGTGAATCATTTTAGCCCAAGTATGCCCATAAATATTATGAACTTCATCAGCTTTACCTTGTGCCGTAAATGCTGCTGATGGAAATACTTCAGGCTCGCCCAAATCTCCCCACCAACCACCAACACCTTGGTCAATTAAACCTTTGTAAATATTCCAAAACCATTTTTTTCCTTCCGGTTTAAAAACATCAACAAGTCCCGTATTTCCAAAATAAAAATCATACTTGAATGGATTTCCAACATTGTCAGTTGCCAATACTTTTTTATCAACAGCTTCCTGCCATTTGCTTGAAGTTGTTAAAATAAAAGGCTCCGTAATCAATACGGTTTTAACTCCTTTATTGTTCAAATCGGTTATCATTCTCTTTGGGTCCGAAAAATTGTCTTTATCCCAATCCAAGTTACCCATTGTTCCCTGAACTGTTTTCCCAAACCAATACAAATCAAGAATTATAGCATCTACAGGGATTTCGTCTTTCAAATATCTGTCAATCGTTTTGGTTACTTCCTCTTGGGAATGATATCCAAATCGGCTAGAAAAATTTCCCAAAGCCCAGCGAGGAACAAGGGGTTGTCTTCCAGTCAATGAAGTATAATTCGAAGTCAAATCAGTCCAAGTATCGCCGGCAATTACTTGATATGTTTTTCTGCCCGAGATAGTCTCATAAACCAATGTATTGTCTTTTTTACTGTCCAAATCCAAATAACCGATCGCTCCGTTATCAAAATGAACCGCATAAATTTTGGATGACATTACAAGCGGAATGGAAAAATTCATTTTTTTGGAATGCGTTCCATAACCATAATCGGCTTGGTTGTACAATTCCAAACGATTCCCGCGACGGTTCATTCCCAATGCGCGAGCTCCTGCACCATAAAGCGATTCAGTTCCATCCAAATTGAATTCTAAAGTTTCTTTTGGCTGTTCTTTACTAGCATTCTCTCTTTTTACATATCCATTTTTTTCAGAAATTAACGGTTTGTTTTTATACAAATAACTAATTTGAAAAGGGCTTTTTACAATAGAAACAGTAATTCCATTAGAGGAAAACACCAGTCCCTTTTGGGTTTGCTTTATTTTAAAAACTGATTTTGCAGGAGTTAAAACAACTGCATGTGAATTCGAATTCAAATTTTCGCCAGAAGGCAAAAAAGTGGTTTCAATTATTTTATCTGAATAGGGTTTAATGAAATACTGCCCATCCGATGTTTTAATTTCCAAAGTGTTGTGGACTACTTTATAACTTTCAAATTTTCGGTTCGCGTTTTGGGCAACGGAAAAACTGGAAATTAAAAGAAATAGAACTATTTTTTTCATGGCTATTTTTTTGTAACCATTAAGAAATTAAGATTTACTCGGAATTTAGCAATCTAAAATTGCGAAGCCTTTCTAAATGAATCTTAATAGCATAATGGTTTAATTTTTATTTCAATTCTAAAATCAGAACCGATTTTCATTCCTGAATGGAATGCTTCATCTTTCCAAAATGCAAGGCTTAATTCGTTTTTCTTCTGTTGAACACAATAGAATAATTACTTTTTTCGTATCGCCTAGAATTTTAAAACCCTTTCGAAGTAAAACTTGGAAAGGGTTTCTTATTGATTAATTTTAGTTTTTGGGTTGAACCAAAACTGCTTTGCCGTTTACATAAACAGTCAACTCCTTGTTTCCTTCAAGGGACAATTTGGTTTCCTTATGATCAACCGCAATTTTCAAGATTTGGTTTCTGAAATTAATTTTAAAAGAATAGCCTCCCCATTCTTTTGGAATTTTTGGAGAGAAATGAAGTGCATCATTTTTTACTCTCATTCCACCAAATCCTTCAACAATACTCATCCAAGTTCCTGCCATAGATGTAATGTGACAACCTTCTTCAACTTCTTTGTTATAATCATCAAGATCCAAACGAGAAGTTCTTAAATAAAAGGCATACGCCATGTCCATTTTATCCAACAAAGCAGCTTGAATAGAGTGTACACAAGGAGAAAGTGAACTTTCATGTACCGTAAATGATTCGTAGAAATCAAAATTACGTTCCAATTCATCTTTAGCAAAATGATCTTCAAAGAAGTAAAAACACTGCAATACATCGGCTTGTTTGATATAAGGCGAACGCAGTACACGATCCCAAGACCATTTTTGATTAATTGGTCTTTGTGAACGGTCTAAGTCTTTTACTCGAACCAAATCTTTGTCCAAGAAACCGTCTTGCTGCAAGTATATCCCCATTTCCTCTGATCTTGGAAAATACATATTGCCTGCCACTTCATTCCATTCTTTCAATTCCGTTTCAGATAATTTTACTTTTTCCATAATACGTTTATGGTCTGAAGGATATTCCAATGAAACTTTTTGAATTTGCTCATAAGCATAATCAATACACCACTTGGCAATATAATT
>NZ_DASTTN010000146.1:0-6328 GCF_035760125.1 Flavobacterium sp. | reverse complement strand
TTGAGTTTCTTTGTCTTCAAATCGGGAAGTTTTTGTTAATGTTATTTCTTGCTTTTTGAGTTCATTGGTTATCGTGGCTTCAACAACTAATGCTTCTTCATAAGTATTTGTTTCTAATATATAGGGCTCTGTACAACTATTAAAAATGACGAATAATAGTAGTAAGAAAAAAAGATTAGATGCTATTTTGATTTTCATTATTTCAACTAAAATTTGAAATTATAAGTAATACTTGGCACAGGTATTGAAAAGATTGAAGTTTTGAAAGCTTTAACTTGCCCATTGCCATCGGTAACAAAATAAATGGAGTAAGGATTTGCCCTTCCCAAAACATTATAAACAGAGATGTTCCAAAAACTGTGGGCCAATTTTTTTATTTTATGATTTCCTTCAATGTTTATACCAATGTCTAGACGATAGTAATCTGGAATACGAAATGCATTTCTATCACTATATAATGTATAATTTGCATTGTTGTATATATAAGTACCAATAGGATAAGTAATAGGTCTTCCTGTCTGATAAACAAAATTAGAAGAAAGACTGTATCTCTTGGTAAATTTGTAGTTAAGAATGGCACTTACATCATGTGGTTTGTCATAGTTAGCTGGAAAATAATTTCCATTATTTACTTTTTCTTCATTAAACTGGCTATCCAATTTTATAAAAGTTCTTGAGTAGGTATATCCTAACCAACCGTTTAATCGTCCAAACTGTTTTTTGATTAAAAACTCGATTCCGTATGCTTTTCCATCGCCCTGTAAAAGTTCGGTTTCAACATGCTCATTTAATTGTAGTTGAGCACCTACTTTGTAATCTAGAATGTTTTTTGATTTTTTATAATAACTTTCTACACTAACTTCATATAAATTGTTATCGAAATTCTTGAATATACCAATCGAAGCTTGTTGAGCTGTTTGTGGTTTTATATTCAAATTAGATAGTATCCAAGTATCTGTTGGTGATTGTGTTACATTGCTTGAAAGTAAATGAATATATTGACTGGTTTTGTCATAACCAGCTTTAATAGATAAATCTTCAGTTAATAAATATCGAGCAGCCAGACGCGGTTCAAAAGTGCCATAAGTGGTTGCCACTTGGTTGTTGCCATAATGCTTGGTTTCAATAACCGTTGCATCATTAAGCGGAAGGTTAGGTGCGTAGACTCTTTGATCCGTTTCACCCAAAGAAGCATATAATGAATAACGTAAACCTAGATCAACAGAAAATTTATCGTTTATTTTATAGCTATCTGAAACATATAGTGCAGATTCTAATCCTTTTTCCTGCGAAATTTCAATAGGTTTTAATGTGGTATTAGGATTGGTTGGGTTTAAAAAGCCTGGATAAACATTGTATAGCTTACTTGATAAGCCATATTGGAATTTATGTTTGTCACTATATAGATAGTTAAATTTTAATAAAAGTTGTGTTTCATTGAGTTTGTATCCAGATACAAAAGCATTTTTTGCAGTTGTATCGAAGTCTATGTCGAATTTATATTCACTATTGGTTAAAATTACAGCTGCTTTGTTTTTAGAATTAAAAGAATGATCCCATTTGATAGAAGCAAGTCTGTTACTATAAGAATAAATAGAGTCAGAACTAAGGCTGAACTTATCATGGCTATAATAAAGAGTAGATTCTAGGAAGTTGTTTTTATTTAAAGCATTATTGTATTTTAATATTCCATCATAAAAACTTGCTTGGCTATTGGCCAAATCGTCGTTTTTTAAAGATTTTAAAACCCAATCAGAGTAGGTAGCACGACCACCAAAAAGAAGACTGGATTTATTTTTTTCTAAAGGTACACTTACGCTTAGATTTGATGTTATTGGGCCAATTGCTCCTTCACCAGTAACGGTTTCAGGATTTCCATTTTTTGTAGTTATATCAAATACAGAAGATAGCCTTCCACCTAAATCAGCAGGAATACTTCCTTTGTAGATGGTTGCTTTCTTTGCGGTATATGGATTTATAGATGAGAAAAAGCCTAAAAAGTGTTGAGGATTATAGAGTACTGCATTGTCAAGAAGAAATAAGTTTTGATCATCTTTTCCACCACGCACATTAAACCCTGCAGATCCTTCTCCAGTGGTTTTAACCCCGGGCAATGTAGTTGCCACTTTTAAGATATCTCGTTCTCCAAGTATCAATGGCATATTTTTCATAGCTTCTATGTCTATGGAAATCACACCAGAAACAACCGATTCTACAGCTTTTGATCCTTTACCTTTTATAAATACTTCATCTAGCTGATTTGAATTTTCAGCTATATTGATGTTTAGTTCACCGTTACTGTAAACAACCAAAGTCTTAACCGTTTTTTTGTGGCTTAGTGATCTTGTTTCTATAATGTTTGTTCCCGTTGGAAGTTTTAAGGAATAATTCCCATCGTTATCACTAATTGTACTTATGTTTTTGTTTCTAACTTTAATAACAATGTTGGATTCAGGTTTTCCTGTTGTTGTGTTAATTATTGTTCCGGTTATGGTACAGAATTTGGCATCTGTAATTGTCGTTTCTTTTCCAATGAAAATCACTCCATTATTATTCTTGGTGTATGATTTGTTTATAGAATCATACTGCTGATAAAAAACAGGTTTCCCAGTTAAATCATTAGAATTTTTATTAATGTTTTCAGTTTTAATCGCTCCAAAATAATTGGCAGCCAATTTTTCATGAATAACATTATTTTGAGTCAAAATAATCTTGTTTTTTGTAACATAGAAGTTTAAAGAGGTGTTGTTAAAGATGCTCTCTAGAAGAGTTGTGATTGTAACGTTCTTGTAACTTCCAGAGATTAGACTTTTATCAGAATCCATCCATTCCTTTTCGAAGTAAAAATGATAAGGAGTAGAAGCTTCTATAGTTTCTATAGCTTTTAATCTATCTATATTTTTAAATTCAAAGGAATAAGTATCTCCAGTTTTTTGTGCGAATAAAGAAAAATGAATTAAGGCTGTGAAAAGGACGAGTAGTATTTTCCTCATTTCTATTATTTTGAATTGTTTATTGAAGAATCATAAATAGAAATCATTAATCCATTTATAAATTGATTGTAGTCTGTTTTGCTTAAGCTTTTGTTTTTTTGATAGAAAACATTGATCTGTTTTTTGTAATCAGGAAATACTTTCACAATATTAGATTTGTTGTTTGCTTCATAAAACTTACCATTATATTCGATGTAATATTGATAATTTTCATGGAAGGAATAAAAGACACCTTCTTCGTTGATTTCTTTAAGGATGTCTTTGTGGTGTTTAATGAATAAATTAAAATTTTTCCCGATTTTTATTATTTCATAATAACCAGATGTAAAATCGGGTAATGCGGTTTGACTCTTCGTTATTTTGATGAAATTTTTTCCGTATAACGAAAAGGAATCTATTTTGTCTTGAATTAAACTAATTCCAATATGCTCAGGCTGTTCAGGTGGATTTAAAATCAATTGGTCTTTATAAATGTCGTATTTTAATTTTGCATTAAAATATGGCTGACCATCATAAACTAGATTTCCTACGGTGTATTTGTCATTTTTGAAGAACATATTATTGTCTCCAATTGTTTTGTAGGGGTACAAGGTAAGCGGACCGTTGTTTAGTCCAAGGTTTTCTTTCCCAACGATGGAATCAAATTTAGTATATAAAGAAATTTCAGAATTGGTTTGAGAGTGTATTTTAAGTCCGGTTGAGGTAATTATAGTCAATAATACTACAAGTTTAATCTTCGATTTTCTAAATTGCATTTTTTTATAATTGTTTTTTGTAGTTGGTTTGTGTTAGTTGATGATTTTAGACTTAAGTTTAGAAAAGTCATGTATTTTTTTTATAAAAGTAATATTAAATCTTACAAAAACAAGGTTAATTGTTATATTTTTATTTTTTTAACTTATTCTAAAATAAAAAGGGAAAATAAATTTTATGCAAAAAATAGTTTTGAATAATATGCGATTCTATTAAAATTTTGATTTTGCTATTAATTGGAAGCCTGTTTTTTGCTTCTAAAAGAAGTAGGAATTATTTACGATATTTGAGGATTATTTTTTTTTTAGAACTTAATAATGCCGAAAAACCCCGTTTCATTTGTATGAAACGGGGTCTTCTCTATAAAATAAACCTTTAGTAAACTAAGATCTGATTACTCTTTCTTTTCCTCACGTGGAGGTCTTTGTAAAAGTGCTTTTCTAGATACTTTTTCTTTTCTAGTTTTTGGATCAATACCAAGGTATTTTACCATAAATACATCGCCCATATTAACAACATCAGTAACGTTTTCTGTACGTTCCCAAGCAAGTTCCGATACATGGAGCAATACTTCATTTCCTGGAGCAGCAGTATATTCTACAACCGCACCGAAATCAAGCATTTTGATTACTTTAACTTCGTATGCTTCTCCCATTTGTGGTTTGAAAGTGATAGATTGGATTTTTGCCAATACCGCTTGTATTCCAGCAGGATCCGTACCTAAAATTTCAATAACACCTTCCTCGTTCACTTCGTTGATTACGATAGTAGTTCCTGTAGCTTTTTGTAATTCTTGAATCACTTTTCCTCCAGGTCCAATTAATGCTCCAATAAAGTTTCCAGGAATAGTTCTGGTGATAATTTTTGGAGAATGTGCTTTTACATCTTCTCTTGGAGCGGCGATAGTTTCGGTTAATTTACCCAAAATATGCAGCCTTCCTTCGCGAGCTTGACCTAAAGCTTGTTCCATGATATCATAACGCAATCCATCAATTTTGATGTCCATTTGACAAGCTGTAATACCGTCTTTTGTTCCCGTTACTTTAAAGTCCATATCTCCTAAGTGATCTTCATCTCCTAAGATGTCTGAAAGAACAGCGAATTTTTCACCATCAGTGATTAATCCCATAGCAATTCCAGAAACTGGTTTTACCATTTGAACCCCAGCGTCCATCAAAGCCATTGTTCCAGCACAAACTGTTGCCATAGAAGAAGAACCGTTAGATTCTAAAACTTCAGATACAATACGGATAGTGTAAGGACAATCAGCAGGAATCATGTTTTTCAAAGCACGTTGTGCCAAGTTTCCGTGACCTACTTCTCTTCTTGAAGTTCCTCTTAGCGGTTTTGCTTCACCAGTAGAGAAAGGAGGGAAGTTGTAGTGTAAGTAGAATTTCTCTTCACCTTGTTCAGATGGAGAATCAATTTGGTTAGCTTCTCTAGAAGTTCCTAAAGTTACAGTAGCCAATGCTTGAGTTTCTCCACGAGTAAATAAAGAAGAACCGTGAACTCTTGGTAAATAATCGATTTCACACCAGATTGGTCTGATGTCAGTTGTTTTTCTACCGTCTAAACGAACACCTAATTCTAAAACTACGTTACGAACGGCTTCTTTATTTGTTTTATAGAAATATTTAGAAACTAAATCACCGTCGGCAGCTAATTCTTCTTCAGTAAATAAAGCTTTTACTTCTTCTTTTACTTCAGCAAATGCAGCGCTTCTTTCGTGTTTAGCTGATCCAACTTTTGCAATAGCATAAATTTTATCGTAAGCCGCAGCTTTTACTTTTTTGTAAATTTCTTCATTTTCTTTCTCACCTTCGTAAGTACGGATTTCTTTTTTTCCAAAAGCAGCCTGTAAGCGCAATTGAGCTTGGATTTGAACTTTAATAGCTTCGTGTGCAAATTTAATTGCTTCCACCATTTCAGCTTCTGAGATTTCTTTCATCTCTCCTTCAACCATCGCAACAGAGTCCATAGAAGCTCCAATCATCATGTCGATGTCAGATTTTGCTAAGTCTTCTCTACTTGGGTTAATTACAAATTTTCCGTCGATACGTGCAACACGAACTTCTGAAATTAGGTTGTAAAATGGAATGTCAGAAACAGCTAATGCTGCAGAAGCGGCTAAACCAGCTAATGCGTCTGGCATAACTTCTTCGTCATGAGACATTAATTGAATCATAACTTGTGTTTCAGCATGGTAATCATCTGGGAAAAGAGGACGTAAAACACGGTCAACTAATCTCATTGTCAATACTTCGCTGTCGCTTGGACGAGCTTCTCTTTTGAAGAAACCTCCAGGGAAACGACCTGCTGCTGCAAATTTTTCGCGGTAATCTACCGTTAAAGGTAAAAAATCTACCGCTGGGTTAGCGCTACGTGCTGAAACTGCAGTTGCAAGTATCATTGTGTCGCCCATTCTTACTACTACAGAACCATCTGCTTGTTTAGCTAAACGTCCTGTCTCGATTGTGATGCTTCTTCCATCACCTAAATCGATTTTTTCTACAAATAATTGTGGAATCATAAATTTTTTCCTTAATTGGTTATACAATGGGTTCTAGTTGTGTTGTTAGTTG
>NZ_DASTTN010000145.1:0-7340 GCF_035760125.1 Flavobacterium sp. | reverse complement strand
ATTATTTCAGAATGTACAACAAATTGGGTGGTATGACCGGTACAGCTGTTACTGAAGCTGGTGAGTTATGGGAAATCTACAAACTAGATGTGGTAGAGATTCCTACTAACAGACCAATGGCTCGTATTGACAAAGAAGATTACATCTACAAAACAACACGTGAGAAATTTAACGCTGTAATTGAAGATGTTACCGAATTATCAAATGCAGGAAGACCAGTTCTTATTGGTACAACTTCGGTTGAGATTTCAGAATTATTGAGCAGGATGTTGAAAATGCGTGGTGTAGCTCACAACGTATTGAATGCAAAAATGCACAAGCAAGAAGCACAAATTGTTGAAGAAGCTGGAAAAGCAGGTGTAGTAACAATCGCTACAAATATGGCTGGTCGTGGTACCGATATTAAATTATCTCCTGAAGTAAAAGCTGCTGGAGGTTTGGCAATTGTAGGTACAGAACGTCATGATTCTCGTCGTGTTGACCGTCAGTTACGTGGTCGTGCTGGTCGTCAAGGAGATGTGGGAAGTTCTCAATTTTACGTTTCTCTTGAAGACAACTTGATGCGTTTATTCGGTTCTGAAAGAGTTGCTAAAGTAATGGACAGAATGGGATTGAAAGAAGGTGAAGTAATCCAACATTCGATGATGACAAAATCTATCGAGCGTGCACAGAAAAAAGTTGAGGAAAACAACTTTGGTGTTCGTAAACGTTTATTGGAATATGATGACGTAATGAATGCTCAACGTGAAGTAGTTTACAAACGTCGTCGCCACGCCTTGTTTGGTGAGCGTCTAAAATTAGATATCGCAAATATGCTTTATGATACTTGTGAACTAATTGTTGACGAAAATAAAGCTAAAAATAGTTTCAAAGATTTTGAATTTGAAATTATTCGTTATTTCTCATTTACATCACCAGTAACACAAGAGGAATTTTCTAAATTAACCGAAATTGAAATTACAGGTAAACTTTATAAAGCAACCCTTGAATTTTATACTCAAAAAACAGAAAGAAGCGCTAGAGAAGCATATCCTATCATCAAGAATGTTTATGAGGACAGAGGGAATCAATTTGAACGCATCGTAGTTCCGTTTACAGATGGAATAAAAATGTTCAACGTTGTTACTGATTTGAAGAAAGCCTACGAAACTGAGGGAGCTCAACTGGTTGCCGATTTTGAAAAGAATATCACTTTATCAATTGTTGATGAAGCTTGGAAAAAACATTTACGTAAAATGGACGAATTGAAACAATCAGTTCAATTGGCCGTTCACGAACAAAAAGATCCATTGCTTATTTACAAATTGGAAGCTTTCAACTTGTTCCGTGGTATGCTTGATAATGTTAATAAAGACGTAATTTCATTTTTATTCAAAGGTGATTTACCTGCTCAAAATGCTCCTGTAATTGAAGAAGCCAGAATCGAGCGTCAAGTTGAAGATTACAAATTAAGCAAAGATGAAATTCCAAATAGCGAAAATACTAATCGTGAAGCTGGGGAAACTCAACAACGACAAGTAACTGAAACTATCGTTCGCGATCAACCAAAAATCAATCGTAACGATACGGTAACAATCCAAAATGTAGCCAATGGACAAATACAAGAAATGAAATTCAAAAAAGCCGAAAGTTTAATAGCTAGCGGAGCTTGGGTTTTAGTTTCATAAATAAAACAAAAATTTGATTTGAATCCCCAATTACGAAAGTAGTTGGGGATTTTTTTATTCTCCTCATTTTTAAATATTGAAAAGAAATGGCATTTTATTACTTAAATTTACTTTCAATAAAATACAAACTGAATGTACACCATACCTTTTCAAACTATAGATTGGGATCAAATAGAAACTACAGAGCACAAAGGAACGACAGGAACAGCCTATTGGCAAACGGTTCAATTAGACGGTCTTCGGATTCGAAAAGTCATTTATTCAGATAATTACAAAGCTGACCATTGGTGTCAAAAAGGCCATATTGTACATTGTTTAGAAGGCGAATTCAGCAGTGAACTTGATAATGGGGAAACTTATAAACTTACTCAAGGAATGTCCTACATTGTATCGGATGATTTAAGTTCACATCGTTCTATAACAGCAAACAAAGTCACATTATTAATTATTGACGGTGCTTTTTTAAAACCAAAAGGACAAGAACTTTAATCTAACTTCACCAACTTCATAGTTTTTTTTATAATATCAAATAAGTATGAACAGATTAATAAGCAAGCTCATCAATTTTGTTGACCTTCACAAGGGAGAAGAAGACAAAAAAAAAGTTTTAGAAAACATAGTAAGCAATATCTCTTTTCGAGGTTCCAATTTATGGATTTTAGCCTGTGCGATTGTCATTGCTTCAGTAGGACTCAATGTTAATTCGACTGCTGTGATTATTGGAGCAATGTTGATTTCGCCTTTAATGGGCCCTATCGTAGGAGCTGGTTTTGGATTGGGAATGTATGATTTTGAATTGGTTAAAAAATCAATCAAAAACCTTGCTATAGCTACATTTGTCAGTTTAATCGTTTCTACATTTTACTTTTATATTAGTCCGTTTAAAGAAGTTCAATCAGAACTTTTGGCTCGTACTTCACCAAATATATATGATGTTTTAATTGCATTTTTTGGAGGATTGGTTGGGGTCATTGCTGTAACAAGAGTCGAAAAAGGGAATCCCATTCCGGGTGTAGCAATTGCCACAGCTTTGATGCCTCCTTTATGTACAGCAGGTTACGGATTGGCAACCGAAAATTATTTATTTTTTGGAGGAGCTTTGTATTTGTACACTATCAATTGTGTTTTTATATGCATTGCCACCTTTATTATTGTGAAGTTTTTAAAATACCCAATTGCCAAACAAATTGATTTGAAACATCAAAAACGAGTAAAACAAGGAATTACAGTACTTCTTTTGATCATGATTATTCCGAGTGTTTATTTTGCATATCGATTATTTGACGAAAAAAAATACATACAACGAACAGAAGAATTTATTGAAAATGAGTTTCCTCAAAAAAAGTACACTCTTATTTATAAAAAAACAGATTATAATACCAATCCAAAAATTATACAATTGGCTTTTTTGTCTAAAAAATTCAGCACTGCAGAAATTAAATCCTTCAATCAGAAATTAAAAGAATATGATTTAATGAATACGCAACTCTTAATCAAACAGGACACTTTTGATTTAAAAAATGATATCCTAAATACCATCAATAACCATAAAAAATCTGGAGTCGATAAAGATGAACTGATTAATAATTTACAAAAAAAGATTTCAAATTATCAAGCCAACAATATAAAGGTCAGTAATGAAGTTACCATTCTATTTCCTGAAATTAAACCAATTGCCATTACACAATATGCGAGTAAAGACAAAACTATCCCTGTACTGTTATACAAAAGCAAAACTGAATTGAAATTGGATTCTAAAAAAAAATTAATGAGTTGGCTCAAGCAAAGATTGGAAAAAGATAGTGTAGAAGTTTACAGACAACGGTAATGATCTAATATTAAATCAAAAAAATGGGTACCTTTACTAGACTATATTCATTTATTAAAAAATAACTAAAAATATACTACTATGTCAAAAAGTCAAGACGCTAAGAAAACTGTCAAAAAAGAGCCTCTTAAAACCGCTAAAGAAAAAAAGGAAGAAAAGAGAGAAAAGAAAAATAGCCCGAAAAGGGATTAATTGCTGATATTGAAAAAACCCTCGTTTATTGCTAAACGAGGGTTTTGTTTTGTGTTTTAATTTAGTTCTTCGCTGGAATATTTTCTAAAATTTCCAACACAAATTTCCAATATTTTTGTGCAGAAGAAATACTCGCTCTTTCGTCTGGTGAATGTGCACCATGAATAGTTGGTCCAAAAGAAATCATATCCATGTCAGGATAGTTTGTTCCCAGAATTCCACATTCCAATCCAGCGTGACAAGCCGCTACATTTGGTTTTTCCCCGTTTTGTTTTTCATAAATGGAAACCAAAACATCTAATATTTCAGATTTAGGATTTGGTGACCAACCTGGGTATGAACCTGAAAATTCTACTTCACAGCCCATTAATTCAAATGCAGAACGTAAAGCATTGGCCATATCAAATTTAGACGATTCAACAGAAGAACGTGTCAAACATTGAACAGAAAGTTTCCCCTCTCCTACCACTACTTTGGCAATATTGTTTGAAGTTTCAACCAGATTATCAAAATCAGCACTCATTCTATAAACGCCATTATGAGCAGTGTACATCGCTCTAACGAAATAAAACTGTGCTATCGTTGGCATTACGGTTGCAGGAACTGTGTCTAATTTTTCGAAAACCACTTCCAAATTAGGTTCAGTTGTTTGAAATTCTGCTTTGATTTCGTTTACAATTTGTTGCATATCAAACACAAAAGCCTCGTCGTAAACAGCTGCAATGATTACTTTTGCTGTGCTTTCACGCGGAATTGCATTACGAAGACTACCTCCATTGATTTCAGAAATTTGCAATCCAAAATTATCAAAACCATCAAATAATAAACGGTTCATTATTTTGTTGGCATTCCCCAAACCTTTGTGAATATCCATTCCAGAATGTCCGCCATTAAGTCCTTTTACCATTATTGTGTATGCGACAGAACCCTCAGGAGTTTCTTCTTCGTCATATTCGGCAGTAGCAGTAACATCCATTCCACCAGCACATCCAATCCCTATTTCATCATCTTCTTCGGTATCCAGATTCAATAAAATATCTCCTTTAAGTATCCCACCTTGCAAATTCAATGCCCCAGTCATTCCAGTTTCTTCATCTATGGTAAACAAAGCTTCAATTGCTGGATGTGGAATGTCTTTACTTTCCAAAATTGCCATAATAGTAGCCACGCCAAGACCATTATCTGCACCAAGAGTAGTTCCTCTGGCACGAACCCAATCCCCATCTACATACATATCAATTCCTTGTGTATCAAAATCAAAAATAGTATCGGTATTCTTTTGATGCACCATATCCAAATGTCCTTGCAATACAAGTGCTTTTCTGCTTTCCATACCAGGAGTGGCAGGCTTACGAATAATTACGTTTCGGATTTCATCTTCAAAAGTTTCTAGTCCCAAACTGGTACCGAAGTTTTTCATAAACTCAATTACACGTTCTTCTTTTTTGGAAGGACGAGGTACCGCATTCAAATCGGCAAATTTGTTCCAAAGTGCTTTTGGTTCTAGATTTCTTATCTCTTGACTCATTCTGTTGTATATTTTTTAATTAAAAACGTTTAAAATAATAAAACCTCAAAGTTACAAACTCCTAAAGTTAGTTTTATAAAAGTTTTAATTTATTTTAAAATAAATAATCCATCAAAATTTGTTTCTTTACAATACAATTTATAAAAAATGAAACGAAGTTACATTCTCCCCTTATTCTTGTTGATACAAATTGTGATCCTAAAAATCATTCGGTTTTTCCCAAAATGCGTAGAGCTTTTTTACAGCAACGGATTGTATGTTTATTTCTCAAAACCTTTGAGAATAGTTTTTGGAAAAACTTCTTTCTCAGTCGGCGATTGCCTCTATTTTATTTTGATTGTATTGCTTATCAAATGGCTTTGGACAAAAAGAAAATCCTGGAAAGAAGAATGGAAAAACAATCTTTTGACAGTTTTAAGCGTTCTTTCCGTGTTTTATTTTTTCTTTCATCTTCTTTGGGCATTCAATTATTATCGTGAACCGTTGTTCGAAAAAATGAATATCGAAAGAGATTATACTGATGCTGATTTATTGCATTTTACCAAAAAACTGATTACCAAAACGAATGCTATCCAAAGTCAAATCACCAAAAATGATAGTTTAAAAGTGGTTTTTCCCTATTCGCAAAATCAAGTTTTTGAAATGAATCAAAATGGATATAAGAACCTGTCTAGAGAATATGATTTTTTCACTTACTCGCATTTGAGCATTAAGAAATCTCTTTTTAGTTTACCCCTCACCTATATGGGTTTTGGCGGTTATCTGAACCCGTTTACCAATGAGGCACAGGTCAATTATTTGGGCCCAATGTACAGCTTCCCGATGACCACTAATCACGAAATGGCACATCAGATGGGATATGCCAGTGAGAGTGAATGCAATTTTATTGGCTTTATGTCTTCTATAAAAAATGACAATTTGTATTTTCAATATTCGGGATATAGTATGGCTTTACGCTATTGTCTGGGTAATTGGCAAGTACGAAACGAAGAAGTATTAAAGCAATTACTAAAAACAATCCATCCCGGTATTTTGAAAAATTATCAGGAGAGTGAGGATTTTTGGGAACAATATCAGACCCCAATTGAAACGGGATTCCACGCTTTTTATGATCGTTTCTTAAAAATCAACCAACAAAAAGATGGTATGGACAGTTATAGCAAGTTTTTGAATTTGATGGTGAATTATTATAAAGAAAGGCCGTTTTAAATTACAGATATTCTTTAATTTGAACACAGGACGCATTTTTCACCTTCATTTCATTTCCTGTTTTCTTTAATAGTCCTGTAACGGAATCTCTTTTAAAAACCACTACATTTCCTGTAGATTGATTAGTCACTATTACAAATTTTCCTTTGGAATCAATTGCAAATATTCTTGGAGTTCTTCCAAAAGTAAGCTGATATCCCACGGTTTTTAATGTCCCATTATTTTCTATCGAAAAAATGGCAATATTATTTTCTTCTCCACGATTGGAAACATACAAAAAACGTCCATCGGGTGAAACGTGGATATCTCCACTATTAAATCCTTCTTTAAACTCATCGGTATGAGCTGTAATCCTTTGAATACTGTCCAATTTACCATTCGCATATTTATAAACACTTACTGTTCCTGTGAGTTCTTCAATACAATAGACAAATTTTCCGTTGGGATGAAAGGTAAAATGTCTTGGCCCACTTCCTAATACAGCTTGAGTAAATGGGTATGGCGCTTCTTGAAGTGGTCGTTTTTGAAGACTGTCAAATTGATAACATCTGATTTTATCTGCACCCAAATCGGGTAAAAAAATAAAATCATAATTGGGAGAAAACACGCTAGAATGAACGTGTGAACGGTCTTGCCGTTCTTTGTTAATACTTCCTTCTAAATAAGAAAAATTTTGAACAATTGGACTTATTGTACCAGTCTCAGTTATTGAATGAACTGCAACACTGCCTTCGGTGTAATTGGCATTTACAAGCCATTTTCCATTTTTATGAACGGAAAGATATACTGGATTTTCACCACCGCTTTTTTGACTGTTGATAAATGTCAAAGTTTTGTTTTGAGGTTTAAATTCAAAACTGCTGACACTTCCTCCATTTGGAGTTTTGGTATCTGTACAAGCATAAATATAATTGCC
>NZ_DASTTN010000144.1:0-7878 GCF_035760125.1 Flavobacterium sp. | reverse complement strand
TGTTAATTCGGTTTATTATGATTTGATACAGGAACAGCAACAATTATCCGATTTGGATTCTACAATTATCATTTCGCAAAAAAGATTAGAGTTCACAAAAAATAGATACACTATCGGAAAAGGTTCTAAACTGGATGTGTTGAATGCTCAGGTGGATTTGAACACGGATCTTGGTAATTTATTAAAGGAAAAACAGACATATGCCAACGCTAAAACACTTTTGAACCAGATTTTAGCGAGAGATTTGAATACTGATTTTAAAGTTTCTGAAGGAATCAATGTAGATCGAAAATTGAAACTTGTTGATTTAATAACATTGGCAGAAAAGCAAAATCCAGAGTTAGAGATGCAAATCATCAATAAAAAAGTAACAGAACTTGAATTGAAGCAAATCAAAGGAGAACGCTATCCAACAGTTAAACTAAATACAGGATATAATTTTAATGATACAAAATCGAGCCTTGGTTTTACAACTAAATCTTCTGCACACGGCTTGAATTATGGTTTTACTGCTTCTTTGAATTTATTCGATGGTAATGCACAAAATAGAAATGAAAAAATTGCCCAGATGCAAGTTGATAATTCTAAATTAGTGATTGACCAACAATTAAATCAGTTGCGAAGCAATTTGACAGTTGCTTTTCAGGTGTATTTGACTAATTTGGATTTGATTGATTTAGAAGCAAATAATACTGCTATTTCGAAGCAAAATCTTGAAATCACTGCAGAAAAATTTAAAATAGGAACCATAACTTCTGTAGAGTTTAGGGCTGCCCAATTGAATTATATCAATTCAAGAATTCGTTTGAGTAACGCTCAATTCCAAGCAAAATTATCTGAAATTACATTAAGGGAATTAGCGGGTAATCTTAATTTTTAATTATTTTTATACCAAAAAGTAAGAATGGTTTCATATAACCCTAAAATTTGGTTCGCTTACATCTTTCGTTTTCATAGATCGGATACGATTAGGCAGTTATTTCCAATGTTATTTTTAATTATAATTTATTCAGGTGTAGTTGCATACCTGGAGATTGATTATTTTAAATTGGAAGAAACCAGCCATGTCAAAAACCTTTTTGTAATTCATACTACATTAGGTTTTGTTATCTCCTTATTATTGGCTTATCGAATCAATTCAGCCTATGATCGTTGGTGGGAAGGGCGTAAATTGTGGGGAGCTTTGGTCAATAATAGTCGAAATTTGGCCATCAAGCTTTCAGTTATATTGAAGGATGAAAGGGATTTAGCTTATTTCAGAAAACTAATTCCAAGTTATGCTTCGATGTTGAATAAGCATTTGAAAGACGAAGAAACGAGTATGCAATTGTTTGAGCATGTTGACTTAGAGATTGATCATCATAAACATAGACCGAATCAAATTGCTAAGATGCTGTTCCAAAAAATAAATGATTTGTATATTGCCCATAAAATTTCTGGTGATCAACTGATTATTTTGAACAATGAAATTCAGTCTTTTACTGATATTTGTGGAGCTTGTGAACGAATTAAAAACACCCCTATCCCCTATTCTTACAGTACTTTTATAAAAAAGATAATATTCATTTTTATTTTAACATTGCCTTTTCCACATGCTTTTACATTAGGATATTACGTAATTCCTGTAGTGTCTTTTGTTTTTTATGTACTAGCGAGTATTGAATTGATTTCCGAGGAAATTGAAGAACCTTTTGGATACGATGATAACGACTTACCTACTACAAAAATTGCTGGAAATATTAAAAAACACATAGAAGAAATATTATAAAAAGAGTTTCAAAATTTGTTACAATTGAATCGATTTTTACTACTCACTAACTTTGACCCTCAAGAAACATTGATTATATTTGCACCCGAGACCGTAGGGCGAACGGACGAAGTACTCTTGAAAAAAACGTAATATGAAATCGCTATGGTTCCAAAATGGAATCAAAATGTAGAATGGTGATACCATGTTCAAATAAAAAATAAATAATATCTCCGCATGAAAATATCTTACAACTGGTTAAAACAATTTATTAAAATCGATTGGAAATCGGATGAAACAGCTGCACTACTTACCGATTTAGGGCTTGAAGTTGAAATCGTTGAGAAATATCAATCAGTAAAAGGCGGATTAGAAGGAATCGTTGTAGGACATGTTCTTACTTGTGTGCCTCATCCAGATGCGGATCGATTGAAAATTACAACTGTAGATTTAGGTGATGGAGTTCCTTTGCAAATTGTTTGTGGTGCCAGTAATGTTGATGCAGGACAAAAAGTGCCTGTTGCAACTATTGGAACCGTTTTGTATGATAAAGAAGGAAATTCTTTTACCATCAAAAAAGGAAAGATCAGAGGGCAAGAAAGTCATGGAATGATTTGTGCAGAAGATGAATTAGGACTTGGCGAAAGTCATGACGGAATTATGGTACTTGATGATTCGATAGCGGCAGGAACATTAGCTTCTACTGTTTTTAAAATAGAAAATGACGAAGTTTTTGAGATTGGTTTAACACCAAATCGCGCCGATGCGATGAGTCACTTAGGAACTGCCCGTGACTTAAGAGCCGGACTGATACAAACAGGAATTAATGTCGAATTAATCACTCCATCTGTAAGTAATTTTAGAGTTGACAAAAGAACTTTAAAAATTGATGTTGATGTTAAAGATATTCATCTTGCACCAAGATATTGTGGAGTTACTATTTCTGGTATCGCAGTAAAAGAATCTCCAGAGTGGTTGAAAAACAGATTGAAAGCTATTGGAATCAATCCAAAAAACAATATTGTGGATGTTACTAATTATGTATTGCATGATTTAGGTCAACCCCTACACGCTTTTGATGCAGCAAAAATTAAAGGAAAAGTTATTGTTCAAACACTTCCAGCTGGTACAAAATTTACCACTTTGGATGATATGGAAAGAACTTTACATGAAGAAGATTTAATGATTTGTGACGAAAAAGGGCCTTTGTGTATTGCAGGTGTTTTTGGAGGTAAAAAATCTGGAGTAACGGAGACAACTAATTCAATCTTCTTGGAAAGTGCTTATTTTAATCCAGTAAGTATTCGTAAATCTGCCAAAAGACATCAATTGAATACTGATGCTTCTTTTAGGTTTGAAAGAGGTATTGATCCAACAATTACAGAGTATGCTTTAAAAAGGGCAGCTTTGTTGATACAAGAAGTGGCAGGTGGTGAAATTACATCAGATATTGTAGATATTTATCAAAAGAAAATTGAAGGTTTTGCGGTATTTTTAAATTTCAAAAATGTTGCACGTATTATTGGTCAGGAATTACCAAAAGATACTATCAAGCAAATTTTAGCTTCTTTGGAAATTAAAGTAAACAGTGTTTCCGATGCTGGTTTAGGATTGACTATTCCTGCATATCGTGTAGATGTACAAAGGGAAATTGATGTGATTGAGGAAATTTTGAGAGTTTATGGATATAATAATATTTTGTTCTCCAAAAAATTGAATGCCACAGTTTCGAATTCTCCAAGAAATGAGGATTATAAAATACAAAATAGTGTTGCCACACAATTAAATTCTCAAGGGTTTAATGAAATGATGGCCAATTCATTGACTACAGCTTCCTATGTACAACTTTCAGAAATGTTAAAAGAGGAATACAATGTAACGATGTTAAATCCACTAAGTAGTGATTTGGCAACAATGCGCCAGTCTTTATTATTTTCTGGATTGGAAGCTATATCATATAACATTAACCGTAAAAATTCCGATTTAAAATTATTTGAATTTGGAAAATCATACCATAGCTTTTTATCGGGTTACGAAGAAATTAAGCATTTAACTTTATTTCAAACAGGTAACAGAAATCAAGAAAATTGGACATACGTTCAAAAACCTTCTGATTTTTTTCAATTCAAAGGATATGTTGAAGGCATACTTTCGAGATTAGGGATTTCCAATGCAAAAAGTGTAGCAGTAACTTCTGATGTGTTTTCAGAAGGAATTGCTTTCGGATTAGGAAGCGAAACATTAGTAGAATTTGGTGTTGTGAAGAAATCAATTTTAAAGCACTTCGGAATCAAACAAGAAGTTTTCTATGCTGATTTCAATTGGGCTACGGTTTTAAAATTAATGTCAAGCAAAATAAAATATACTGAAATTCCAAAATATCCAGAAGTTCGCAGAGATTTGGCTTTATTGGTAGATCAAAATGTTACTTATGATGCGATTTATGCCATTGCTAGACAAACAGAAAAAGCATTATTGAAAAATGTTAATTTGTTTGATGTGTACGAGGGGCAAAATTTACCAGAAGGGAAAAAGTCGTATGCATTGAGTTTCACGATTCAAGATGCTGCTAAAACACTTGAAGATGCTCAAATTGATAAAATCATGAATAAACTGATAAAGAATTTTGAAACAGAACTTGGAGCAAGTTTGAGATAATCTTTTATTAATAGATGCAAAAAAATCCTAATTCGTATGAATTAGGATTTTTTTTTTTGATTAGAAAATAAATTTATTTTTGATTTTTTATAAATTCTTAACCACAAACTCACTTCTTCTGTTTATAGCAAACACAGGTATTAATGCAAAGTATCTAAGTATTTTGGTAATAGTATTTAAAACAAAAAAGCCTCGCAATTTGCGAGGCTTTCTTTCTATATTCAAAATCAAGAAATTATTTTTTTTCTGGTTTTTCCAAAACTTATTTTTTTATAAATTTAATACTCGAACTTCCTTTGTCAGATTTTATTTTTAAGAAATAATTTCCAGTTCTTAAATTTGAAACATCAATTTTTGAGGGATCTCTTAAATTGGGAAGTGCAATCACCAATTTTTTTTATAGGTATATATTTATAAAATAAATATTTGCTTTTAATTTGGTTGGCATTTTTTTTTAACTAAATAATCATAAAAAAAGCCCCGAAATTTGCGGGGCTTTCTATATTCAAAAAATCAAGAAATTATTTTTTCTCTGATTTTTCCATTTTAGCTTTCAATGCAGCCAATACATCATTGTTATCTCCTAAAGTTGCAGCTGGTGCGTTTGTAGTAGATGCAGATGAAGTATTTTCAGTAACAGCTTTCACATTTTTCTCTTCTTCTTCACGGAAGATAGCAGTGTGAGAAGCAACTACTCTTTTGAATTCTTTGTTGAATTCAATTACTTTGAAATCAGCAGAATCTCCTTTTTTCAATTTCTTACCGTCTTCTTTTTCAAGGTGACGAGTAGGAATGAAAGCAACGATATCTTCACCGAATTCTACAGTAGCTCCTTTGTCAACGATTTCAGAAATTTCACCTGTGTGGATAGTTCCAACTGCGAAAGAATCTTCGTACTGATCCCAAGGATTAGCAGTAGTTTGTTTGTGACCTAAAGATAATTTACGTCCGTCAACATCTAATTCTAATACAACTACGTCTAATTTCTCACCAACATTTACAAATTCAGATGGGTGTTTGATTTTCTTAGTCCAAGAAAGGTCAGAGATGTAGATTAATCCATCGATTCCTTCTTCTAATTCTACGAAAATTCCAAAGTTTGTAAAGTTTCTAACGATACCTGTATGTTTAGAACCTACTGGGTATTTAGAAGTAATGTCAGTCCAAGGATCTTGAGTTAATTGTTTGATACCTAATGACATTTTACGGTCATCTCTATCTAATGTTAAGATAACAGCCTCAACAACATCTCCAACTTTTACGAAATCTTGAGCAGAACGTAAATGAGTTGACCATGACATTTCAGAAACGTGGATTAAACCTTCAACACCTTCAGCAACTTCGATAAATGCACCGTAATCAGCGATTACAACTACTTTACCGTTTACTTTGTCACCAATTTTCAAATCAGCATTCAAAGCATCCCATGGGTGAGCGTTTAATTGTTTCAATCCTAATTGAATTCTTGTTTTCTCATCATCGAAATCAAGGATTACAACGTTTAATTTTTGGTCTAATTCAAGAACTTCACTTGGGTGGTTGATTCTACTCCAAGAAAGGTCAGTAATGTGAATTAATCCGTCAACACCACCTAAGTCAATGAACACACCATAAGAAGTAATGTTTTTAACAACACCTTCTAATACTTGTCCTTTTTGTAATTGACCGATGATTTCTTTTTTCTGTACTTCAATATCCGCTTCAATAAGCGCTTTATGAGAAACAACAACATTTTTGAATTCGTGGTTGATTTTTACCACTTTGAATTCCATCATTTTGTTTACATATACATCGTAGTCTCTAATTGGCTTAACGTCAATTTGAGATCCTGGTAAGAAAGCTTCAATTCCGAAAACGTCAACGATCATACCACCTTTAGTTCTGCATTTTACAAAACCATTAACGATTTCTCCTGTTTCGTTAGCAGAAATAACTCTATCCCAAGATTTGATAGTACGTGCTTTTCTGTGAGATAATACCAATTGACCAGTTTTGTCCTCACGGATGTCAATTAATACTTCTACTTTATCACCTACTTTTAAAGCTGGGTTGTAACGGAATTCGTTTAATGAAATAACACCTTCCGATTTTGCGTTGATATCAACGATAACGTCTCTATCTGTGATTCTTACAACTACTCCTTCAACTACTTCTTCTTGGTCAGTTGCAATAAAAGTTTTTGATACTAGTTCTTCGAATTCCAATAAGTTTTTCTCATCTACTGCATCGATACCTTCTTCGAAGTTATGCCAGTTAAAATTTGCTAAAAACTCTTCTTGTGATTTTAATTGTTCAGACATGCTGATAAAAAATTTGTATTCTGTTTTTTCTCGAGTTTCTTCATGCGATAGAAAAATACAGAAGTTGTTTTACTTAAATTGTTGATACCTAAAGGAAACTCTTCTCTACCAAAAGGTGTGCAAAATTAATTCTTTTATTTAATATGACAAAATATTTATAGCGAGATATTTACGCAAAACGTTAAACAGTCCAAAAAAAGGTTCAGGAGCGAATGATTAGGCTTATTTGTTAGCATTGTTCCCGCTATTCGTTACAATCTCTCTCGTTGAAAAAACGAGAGAGGATTTTCACTGCTATCGGGGCTAGTTAGGATACATTGTGATTTTTAGCTTTTTTAATACTAAAAAAACCGCCTAAAATAGAAATTGGGGCAAAAATAAAAATTGCTAACAACTGAGTCCAAGAACTGCCACCAGATTTAAAAAGTGAGAAAGTGGCAAAACCAGCCATAATGACAAAAAGGATATAATTGACTTTTAAGTTTTTTGTTTTCGCGATGGATTGCGTGACAAGCCCACTAAGGAATGAAAAAACAGTTCCATAAACAAATGTCAAAAACATAAAAGCAATAGAAGCTTCCGAATGCGGTTTGACACCCGATAGTCTAAAGAGCAACACTGAACTTATTACAAAAATGGCGTAACCTGCGATTACTCCTAAAATTTGTTTTATCATAAATATTATTTTATTAGTTACCTTATTATTTATATATAAAAAATCCTAACAAGTTTAAAACCTGTTAGGACTATATATTTCAATCTGAATTATAATTAATGACTCAAGTTCTCCACGACATCTTCATTTGGATTGTGCTCGTGTTTGAATAAAATGGCAAACGCAATAGCAACAATCAAAGCATAACTGGCAAAAGCCAACCAAATCATATGCCAATCTTTCATCATAATTACTTTATCAAACAAACCATTTGCGGAAATTGAATTTCCTTGACTTTTTACAAATTCCAACATTTTTGGGTTTGTAACATCGGTCTGTAAAAAAGAAGCCAATTCAGTACTAGAATTAAAAGATTTTGTAAAAAAACGATCAATCGCCCATCCTGAAGTCGTACTTCCTAATATTGCCCCTACTCCATTGGTCATCATCATAAACATTCCTTGAGCCGAAGAACGATTTTTGGCATCTGCATGTGTTTCCACAAACAGAGAACCTGA
>NZ_DASTTN010000143.1:0-6129 GCF_035760125.1 Flavobacterium sp. | reverse complement strand
AGGCTTTGGACAAAGCTTCATTGGCAGAATATCCTTTGGCCATAAAACCCATTTGCAGTTGATGAACCGTTTGTTGTACTTTATAAGAAGACTGGTCAAGATATGAAATCAAATTCACGCGATGTTCCTGATTAAGCCTAGTGAGGTAAGTGGTAATGATGGCAATACCAAAAGAACCTCCCAATTGTCTCATCATTCCCGTAAAGGCCGCACCTTCACCAATATGTTTTCCTTTAAGAGTTGACAATGATAAAGTGGTAATAGGCACAAATAATAATCCTAAACCTACACCTCTAAGGATTAATGGCCAAAACATGTGCTCAACGCCAGTATCTGGTGTCATTACTCCACGCATTAAAAATGTGAAAAGAAAAAACACTAGGAATCCTACTGCAACCATATAGGCTTGAGGTACTCCACGCTGAATCATTTTACCAATAAAAGGCATCATAATACCCGTTGTTATGGAACTTGGGATTAACAATAAACCTGCATCGGTAGCTGTCCATCCTAATAGAGATTGAGTGTATACTGGAATGATAAATGTCGATCCATACAATCCAAATCCCATAATGAAAGACATAATGGTTCCGATTCTAAGATTACTGTCTTTTAATACTTTCAAATTCACAATTGGATGTTTATAGGTAAGTTCTCGCCATATAAACAGCACTAAACCAAAGACAGAAATTACGCTTAAGGCAGTAATCATACTGTCATTGAACCAATCGTCCTGTTGACCATGCTCCAAGACAAATTGCAAGGAACCAATGAAAGTTGCCAAGAGTCCAATTCCCCACCAATCGACTTGGTTTGCTTTTAGTTTGTCTCCATATTTTGGGCTTTTCACATAACCAATGGTTAGTAAAGTAGCGATAATACCTATTGGAATGTTGATGTAAAAAATGAAAGGCCATGAGAAATGGTCAACAATATAACCTCCCAATGGTGGTCCCAATGTTGGTCCAACAATAACTCCCATTCCGTAAATTGCCTGTGCCATTCCTCTTTTGGCTACAGGATAACTTTCGGTAATGATGGTTTGTGCAGTTACTAATAAAGCTCCTCCACCTAGACCCTGTATGAATCGAAAGGCAACGAGTTCCCATATATTTGTTGCATTTCCGCACAAAAAGGAAGCCACTGTAAAAATAACAATGGAGGTTGCAAAGTAATTACGACGACCAAATTGCTGTGACAACCAACTCGTCATAGGGATTACAATTACGTTTGCAATAGCATACGCTGTAATTACCCAGGCGATATCGGTTAGGGTAGCACCAAGACTACCTCTCATGTTATTTAAGGCTACGTTTACAATCGTAGTATCTACAATTTCGAGCAAAGCACACATAATACAGGTTATCGTGATGATGACCCTGTTAATGCCGTATTCTACTAAATCGTCTTCTTGGTTTTGTACCATTTTGAATTTTTAATATGTAATGGTTTAAATTCCTTTAAATAAGTTTTTTTTAAACTTATTATTTCAAATGAACATCTACATCAGCGTTCATACCTGGGCGAAGCAATTTTATTTTTTCAGGATCGTTTGAAGCATTCAAGCTTATTTTTACCGGTCCTCTGTGTATTGTTTTAACAAAATTTCCAGTTGCGTTATCTGGAGGAAGTAATGAAAAACGAGATCCGGTTGCTGGCGAAAATGAAGTAAGTGTTCCTTCAAAATCATAGTCAGGATAAGCATCTACTTTTACAGTTACTTTTTGACCGATAATCATTTTGTTCAATTGTGTTTCTTTAAAATTGGCCACAACCCAAGCTTCATTGTTGTTGATGATATAAAATAAAGATTGTCCTTGTTGAACTAATTGTCCCGGTTGAATGTCAATTTTTGAAACTTGTCCATCAATAGCTGCAGTTACAACTGTGTAAGTCAAGTTCAATTGAGCCACTTCAAGTAATGCTTTTGCTTTTTTGATATTGGCGGCAGCAACTTCTGTTTGTTTATTAGAAACTCTTGATTTAGCTTCAATTACTGATTTTTGAAAAGAACTCGCTTTTTGTTGTTGTTGCAAAATACGCACTTGGCTTTCTGCTTCTTGTTTGGCTGCTAATGCTTGTTCGTATTGTTGTTTTGTAATCGAGTGAGTTTTGTATAAGTTTTCATAACGAACATAATCACTTGTAGCTCTTCCCAATCTAATTTTTGCAGTTTCAATATTTCCTCCTGCCGATTGTACATTGGCATCCGAAACAGCGATACTTGCCATAGCACTTCCAATATCTTCTTTGGCTACTTCAAATCCACCTTCAGCAGCTATAAAAGCAGCATTTGCTTCTTCGATTTTTAATTGATAATCTCTTTTGTCAATGGTAAATAAGGTATCTCCTTTTTTTACATAATCATTGTCTTTAACATAAACTTTGCTGATATATCCCGAAACTCTTGGGATTATTGGGTTCATGTTTTTCTCAATTTGTGCATCATCCGTTTCTTCGTGCCCTTGAGAATGGATGTATTTTGTTATTCCGTAAGTTCCTCCTGCTAGGACTAAAACCAATAGGATTATAATGAATTTGGCGTTTGTTTTTTTCTTTTCCATGATATGGTATGGTTATATTTTTGAAAGGTTGAAGGTTTGTGATAGTTGTCCGGTTGCTGAAAGTAATTCGTAGTATTTTTGAATAACATCTACTTTGGCAATGGTTTCGGCTATTTTTGATTTCAGTTGTTCTACGTCTGCTTCTAATAAATCATTGGTATCCGAAAGTCCGTTTTCGTATTTGTCTTTTACGATTCGGTAGTTTTCAGTGGCTTGTTCAACAGCTTGATTGTAAACTGCACTTTGTTTTATAGCCAAATCATAATTGGTAATCGCTTGTTGTACTTGAACTCTAATGTTATCTTTTAATAATTCCTGAGTGTTTTTTACTTCAAGTGCTTTGCTTTCGGCAATTTTTACTTGAGTGCTATTTTTTAGAATTCCAGTGACATCATACGATACCCCAACACCTATAAACATTGCGTTTTCCAATGTCATAATGTTGTTTAAGTTTAAAGCGGCATATCCACCAGTCAAAGCTACACTAGGGTAGTAATCTCCTTTTGCTATTTTAATGTTGTCTTGGGATGCTTTTTCCTGAAATTGCAATGCTTCTAAGTCTTTACGATTTTGAAATGCAGGTTGTTCGTCTGTAGGAACTGAATTCTTCGGAAAATTAATCAAATCGCTTTCAGTTACTGCTAATCTTGTTTCTGTTGGTAATTTCAACAAAGTAACCAAATAGTAATTGATTATTTTTTCGTTGTTCAAAGCTTCATCAAGTGATAATTGAATTTTGGAAACTTGAAGTTGTGCCTTCAATAAATCATTTCGAGGAATGATTCCATTTTTTTCCAAAGCAATGAAATCAGTAACGCGTTGTTCAGCACTTTTTTGATTTTCCTTTAGTAATTCAATGGTTCTTTGAGCTTTGTACAAATTAGCATAGTAGTCTATGACTCTCATGGCTACATCTTCTTTCGTCTTAGATGCCATTGCATTTTCTGCTTGGAACAAATTGTCTTGAAGCTTTATACCGTTTTGAATTTTCATTCCTGCAAATACAGGTACTTTCAGACTGGCTTGTCCTATGGCAATTCTATCGGGTGCAGGAAATGATCCTGATCCTGCATCAAGTTCTAAGTGTATTGTTGGTTCCGTTAATTGCAGATATTGTCCGGTAATTTTTAAATCGGGATATTGAGTATTTTTTACCGATTGTAATTCTTGTTTTTTCGTCTCTACTTTGGTGCTGGCCAATGAGATCTCATTACTTTTTGTCCAAGCCAATTGTATGGCTTCGTCGAGCTTTAAATTGGTTTTGTCTTGGGCATTGATGGATGAAATTCCAATGAAGAACCCTCCAAAGAGCATTAAATAACTAACTTTCATATGTCAAGAGGGCTTTAATGGTTTGTTGAATGTGCATTGTTAACGTTGTTTTTATATAGGTATTATATTCTTCTTCAGTGTTCAAGTTTAATAGAGTTTGATAAAAAGGTCTATTCAAATGAAAGTGGAAATAGGTGCCGAGAATGGTAGTCGTAAGGAGAGGAACCACGATGTCTTTCCTGAAAACTCCTTTCTCCTGTCCATCTTGAATAATTGTTTCCAATGATTTTAGGTTTCCTTTCTTTAAATCAGTAAATGCTTGTAGGTTAATTACTCTTTGACTTGAGGAAAATTCAAAATGCATAATTTTGTATATGCATCTGTTGCTGTTTATCTTATCAATATAAAGTTCAATAAGCTTGTGTATTTTTTCAAGAGGATTTAAATCTTCCAACATTAAATTGTCCAATTGTAATTTAATTCCGGTGGCTCGGTGTAGAATGATAGATTCTAAAAGTTGTTCTTTCGATCCAAAATAATAGGAAACCATGGCAATGTTGATGCTAGCTTCTTTGGCAATGTCCCGGATTGAAGTGCCATCAAATCCTTTTTCGGCAAATAACCTTTCAGCTACTTGTAAAATCTGAATTTGTTTTTCGTTAAAATCAGTTTTCAAAACTTTGTTTTTATAATTTCGGCACAAAATTAAACAACTGTTTAAATTAAACGATTGTTTAATTTTGTTTTAACTTTTCTTTAACAGCTGATGATGTGACTGTTTATTTTTTAAAGTTAGTGAAATTTCCAAAGTTTTAGAATGATTTTATTTTGAAATAAGATATCGAAGTATTTAATGAAAATAGTAAATAATTGAATTTTAAATAAATAGAAATGATTAGTCAATAGGCTTTTATATATTTGTTTGTTAATTCATTGCTAATAAATATAATGTATGTCCAAACAGAGTAGCTATATTATTAATGGAATTACTTTGTATCGTGTTTTTGCCGCACCTCTATTGTTAATTTTAATTTATGCAAAACATTTAGATGTGTTCAAGTGGCTGCTTGCAGTTAGTTTTTTTACCGACTTAATTGATGGATATCTAGCAAGAAAATACAAAGTCGTAAGTATTCTGGGTTCTCGACTTGATTCTATTGGAGATGATCTTACGGTGTTTGTCGCTGTAATTGGTTTGTTTGTTTTTAAAGCTGATTTTGCCCACAAAGAACTTAGGATTCTAATGATTCTCTTTTCTCTTTTTGTTTTTCAAACAGTGTTTGCAATGGTTCGTTACAAGAAAATTTCAAGCTTCCATACCTATCTAGCCAAATTTGCCGCAATATTACAGGGAACATTTTTTATTTTGATTTTTCTTTTACCTGAACCTTTATATTTTTTATTTTATATAGCTGTTGTTGTAACAGGCATTGAGCTTATCGAAGAAATAATACTGATTGGTTTACTTCCAAAATGGGAAGCAGATGTAAAAGGATTGTTTTGGGTTTTGAAAAGGCAAAAACATAGTTAATAATAATCTATTAAATGCAATTTATTTTAGATTATTTTTTTCCTTTGATAGGAATCCAAATTTCTTCTTCTGAGTTAGGATCGTCTTTTTTATATTTTGCTCCCAATATTTCAAAATGGGGTCTATTGTCTAAATTGTATTTTGAATTTGGAATCCAAGTTCTGAAGATATAATCAAAAATGACGATGTCGTGTCCTTTAAGTTCAAAAACGGCATAAAGCCCGTCCGATAAAGTAAAGGATTCCATCTCGGCGGGTATGTTGTCAAAGTCAGAAACCTCAAGCGTTGCCCATTTTTCGAATACGGCATTGGGAGCAAAAGCTTCAAAATAGGTTGGTTCATACACTTGTACGGCAAAAAGATCAGCACTGATTGGATTTTGAATTTCGGCACGTCTTGGCATAAAAGTTTGCCATAACTCATGTGTTTTGTTATTGGCAAGCGACATTTGCAATCGTTTACCAATTAATTTTTTTTCGGATAAAATTTCAATTCTTGGAGTCATTGCAAATTATTATGAAATGGATTTTTTTAAGCAAACGCTAGTTTCAATATTTTCGTATTGACCGTAATTAGGGATTATTTTGTAACCATTTTTTTGATACAATGCGATGGCTTCGGGATTATTTTTCCCAGTTTCCAAAATGCAGTTGGAGTAATTGAATTCACTTGCCCAAATTTCCAGTTCTTTTAAAACTGCACTGGCTATTCCTTATTCCACGAAAATCAGGATGAACAAACATTCTTTTTATTTCAACAGTA
>NZ_DASTTN010000142.1:0-2677 GCF_035760125.1 Flavobacterium sp. | reverse complement strand
GCCATTAAAGTTGTTGCGGTCGAAGCGATAACAGGCCAGGCAATTTCTCCAATACCTATTTTCGAAGCTTGAACACGAGGCAGTCCTTTTTTCATATTGGCAAATACATTGTCCACCACTACGATACCGTCGTCCACCAACATTCCCAGTCCCATAACCAACCCAAAAAGTACCATCGTATTCAATGTCAATCCAAATGCTGAAAGAATACTAAACGCCATTAGCATCGATAATGGAATGGCTGCTCCCACAAACAATGAGTTTCTTAGTCCCATTGTAAACATCAACACAATCATTACCAACACAATCCCGAAGATAATATGGTTCGATAATTCGTCTACTTGATGCTCTACACGTGAAGATTGGTCGTTTGTTAATTCAATTTTTAAATTGGATGGCAAATACGATGCTTGGGCTTCTTTAATTTTTTCTTTTACCTGTTCAATAGCCGAAATCATGTTTTGGTTGGAACGTTTCTTAACGTTCAACATCACAACTTCGGTTCCTTTCTCACGGGCATAGGTTGTTTTTTCTTTTTCTTTGAACTTAACAACTGCAATGTCTTTAAGATAAACAGTTCCTCCATTGTGTTTTACAATGATGTTTTCTAGTTCTTTTGGGTCTTTGATTTCACCAACGATTCTGATATTGTTTCTAGAACCTTGGGAAATTAAATTCCCTCCCGAAAGTGTCATATTTTCGTATTTCACCGCATTTTGAATATCATCAAAAGAAACCTGGGCAGCCGTCATTTTGAAAATGTCAACGGCAATCTCCACTTCTTTATCATCCACACCCAGAATGTCCACTTTTTTTACTTCAGGAATTTCCTCAATATCGTCTTGAAGCAATTCTCCATATTTTTTAAGCTGTTGGGTGGTGTAGTTTCCTTGTAAATTGATGTTCAGAATTGGCACTTCCTCCGAAATGTTCAATTCAAATACACTTGGTTCAACTTTACTTCCATTGTCAAGATTAGGCCAGTCCGTATCAGCTTTTACGATATCTACCTTGTCCTTAATTTTGGTTTTGGCATCCAAGATGGTAACTTTATCTTCAAACTCTACGATAATCATTCCATAATCTTGGAAGGAACTAGATGTAATTTTATCTACTCCACTAATATTCTTGATTTCCTTTTCAAGAGGTTTGATAATTAATTTCTCTACATCCTCGGCTGAGTTCCCCGGGAAAACGGATGAAATGTAAACCTTGTTTTCTATAATTTCCGGAAAATCCTCTCGAGGCATCGTAACATAGGCAATAACTCCCGTGATTACAATCAATAAAGTCAAGATATATACTGTAACGCGATTTTCGACAGCCCAACTTGATATTCCGAATTCTTTACTTTGATGTGACATATATTTTTTGGTTTAATTTGGTTTAAAGCTGTTTAATAAGTTTAAAAAGGATTGCTTTTAAACAACCTTGAAACCATTAAACAATTTTTAAACTTTTAAAAATTTAATTTCATCCCATCCGAAATGGTATTCATACCCTCCGTAACTATTATGGCATCAGAATCTAAGCCGCTTAAAATCTCGGTTACATTATCTGAGGATTGACCTGTTTTAACAATCGCTTTTTTGGCAATACCCGTTTTTCCGTTAGAGTTGGCGACAGTATATACAAAACTGTTTTTCTTGGAATCCTGTTGAATCACATTAGTTGGAACAACTACGGCATTTTTGCTCACATAATCAATCACTTTCAGTTTGGCCACCTGGTTAGGACGCAATAAATTTTCTGGATTGGGAACGCTGACTTCGATTCCAAAACTTCTATTGTTTGGATTGATGAAATTACCAATTTGGCGAACTTTTCCTTTATAGGTTTTGTCCAATGAAGTTAAGTATACATCTACTTCAGTACCAACTTTCAGTTTTCCGATATAACTTTCCGGAATAGAAGTAGAAACATACATATTACCTAAATTCACGATTCGCATTAATCCTTGAGGACTGGCGGCAACTACTTCTCCTTTTTCCACGAAAACTTCGTCAATAGTTCCTGAAAACGGCGCTCTGATTACGGTTTTTGCAATTTGGGCTTTGATTTGTGCTACCCCTTTTTGTGCCGAAATCATTTGTGTTTGGGCTTGAAGGTATTGTATTTCGGAACCAATTTTTTGGCTCCATAGATTTTTTTGACGTTCAAAAGTAGTTTTGGCAAGCGCATATTGGTTTTCGGCGCTGGCTAATTGCTGACTCATTCCGCCATCATCGGTACGGCCCAAAACTTGTCCTTTGCTTACTTTTTGTCCCGCTTTTACATTCAATTCAACTAAGTTTCCCGGAAATTCAGGCTGAATCAATACATTTTCATTGGTATTAATGCTTCCCTGTATCTCAAGATAGTGGTTGAATGTAGTGTCTTTTAATTTTACGGCGGAAACCAATGCGACTACTTCTTTGTTTACATCCAAGGTAGCCAATGCTTCATCGATTTGTTCAAGTTGCAATTGTAGTTCGGCTTTTTTTGCAGTTATTGCTTTTACATCTTTGGATGCAATAATTTCGTCGGTTGATTGTTTTTTTTCAGATGAATTACAGGCAATCAATACAATTGAAAGGGTGGTTAGGATTAATATCTTTTTCATAAGTTTATATTTAATGGAAGTCATTATTTGGTAGTGATTTTTTCTAAACTGGCTTTTTTGTTGATGATGTTAACC
>NZ_DASTTN010000141.1:0-4629 GCF_035760125.1 Flavobacterium sp. | reverse complement strand
GATGGGTGCTTAAATTTGAAATCTTGGTAGTATTTTTTCAAGGTTTTGTCCAAATTATCTTGTCCAATCACATAAACCAATTGTGACAGGAATATACTTCCTTTTACATAAGACGCAATACTATACGAACGATTTTCATCATAACGATCTCCGTGAGTGGACAGCGGTTGCTCTTTTCCTGATTCTACTAATTTATAGTAAGCAGCATAGTTCCCTTTGAATGGGTTTTCTTCTTTTTTATCTTTCAATTCATTCAGAGCCGAGTCTTCAATATAAGTCGTAAAACCTTCGTCCATCCAAGGGTGTTTAGATTCGTTGGATGCTAAAATATGTTGAAACCAAGAGTGTCCCATTTCGTGTGTTGCGGTACCTAAAAGTCCCTCTAGTTTTCCATTACCCAACATCAAAGTACACATGGCATATTCCATTCCGCCATCACCTCCTTGTATAAACGAGTATTGCTTATATGGGTAATTCCCAACGGTTTTATTGTAATAATCCATCACCTTTACCATCAAAGGCTCTAGTTTTTTCCAGTTATCAGCAACCTCTGGCGTGTTTTTATAAAGAAAATGCAAATCGACATTGTTTGGCCCTTTTACTATATCGTGTTGGTAATTTTTATCGGCAGCCCAAGTGAAATCATGTACCATTGGAGCTATAAAATGCCAAGTCAACGTTTTTGCTTTTTTTGGATAAACTACAGTAACTCCTGCATCTTGATAACCATGACCTATTTCGTTAGGATTTTGCAAATAACCGGAACCTCCCAAAGTATAATCTTTATCGATTGTGATGTTCACATCAAAATTTCCCCAAACACCATGAAATTCTCTGGCGATATATGGATCGGCATGCCAACCTTCAAAATCAAACTCAGCCATTTTTGGATACCATTGTGCCATCGACAATTCGATACCTTCCACACTATTTCGTCCAGTACGACGGATTTGTACAGGAACTTGACCATCAAAATCCAGTGTGAAAGTTGTTTTTGAATTTGGTAAAATTGGTTTCGCCAAAGTCACTTCCAAAATTGTTCCCACTTCTTTGGCAATAGCCGTAACCCCGTCCTGTTTGAAATTGGAAATTTTCAAATACCCAATTTCATTCGGCTTAAGGCTTTTGATTCTGCTTTCTTTTACGTCTTTGCCATCCACTTTTATTTTGGTTACCATACGACCATCTGGATCCTTGATAGATTGTAGTCTGGCATCCATTTCGCTTCCCGGTTGAAAAGCGTTTGTATATAAATGATAATACACTTTCGTCAAGGTATCTGAAGAATTATTGGTATAAACCAATTCTTGTTTTCCTTTATACTGATAGTTTTTGACATCCATAGTGACGTCCATTTTGTAATCAACCTGTTGTTGCCAGTAACCCGCTTTTTGGGCAAATAAATTACCCAGACTTACTGAAAAAAAAGCAAATAGAAAGAGTTTGCGCATAGTATTTAAAATAAAAAAATGGAAGAGTCTAGGACTCTTCCATTGGATTAATAGTAGTTAAATTATTTTTTAGACATTTTTTCTGCCATCAATAATGCATTGTAAGCATTAACCATTTTACCAGATTTTGATGAATCAACAGCTGTTTTTGGCTCTTGCTTTTCTCCCAAAAGTACATTAGCAGGAAGTGGAGTTCCAGAATCCATCAAAATTTGTTTCACTTGTTTGGCAGATAATTTTGGGTAATACGAACGAATCAAAGCAGCCACTCCGGCAGCATTTGGTGAAGCCATAGAAGTTCCTTGTTCGTATTTGTATTTGCCATTTGGAACTGTTGCATAAATTTCTGTTCCAGGAGCATAAACATCTACATTTAAAGTCCCATAATTTGAAAAATCTGCAATTACATTTTGTCCATATTTATTATCCAAAGCTCCAACAGTCAATACATTGGAAGCAAATTCTTTTTTATTGTCTTCGGAATCATTTGGAAAGTTAATATTTTCGGTCAAGTCAATATTATTCCCATCATTTCCAGAGGCATGAACAAATAACACATCTTTCTTTTCAGCATATTTTATAGCGTCAAAAATCCATTGTTTGTGTGGAGAATAACTTTTTCCAAAACTTCCATTGATTACTTTGGCTCCATTATCTACAGCGTAACGAATTGCCAATGCAATATCTTTGTCATATTCATCTCCATCTGGTACAGCTCTAACGGCCATAATTTCTACATTATCGGCAATTCCATCACCTCCAATATTATTACCTCTTACTTGTGCAATAATTCCGGAAACATGAGTTCCGTGAAGGGCTTCTTCCTTGTCTGGACCATAAACGATATTATTCCCGTATTTGCTGTCTTTAATATCTTCTGGATTATCGCCTACCACTTTTCGACCATCTAACTCTTTGTTCAAGTTATAGTTCAATTGATCATAAACGTATTTTGTGTATTCTTCAATTTCAGCTCTGAAAGTTGGCCCTGCATTAGTCAAAATACGGGTCATGATCATTTTACTTTTGCTCAAATCTGGATCTGTAGTAACGATTCCGTTCAAATCTTCAACTGTATAGTTTTCTTTATTCAAATGCTTTTGAATCGCCTTATCGGTAGCAATCAAGAAATCCATTTGCTGTTTTTCTTTCATCGCCTTATTGTATCTTTCTTCATAAGCTGCCAATGCGCTTTTGTAAGTCGCCGATCCATCATCACCCTTTTTTATGATACGGGTCATTTCTAGAGTTTCATGTAAATCATTCCCTAGAAAATTCCAACCGTGAATATCATCGATATAACCGTTTTTATCGTCATCAATTCCGTTTCCGGCAATCTCTTTCTTATTGGTCCAAATTACCGCTTTCAAATCTTCGTGTTCAATATCTACACCCGAATCTACAACGGCAACAATCACTTTGGCTCCTTTTTTACCTTTAAGTAATTCGGCATACGCTTTATCCACACTCATACCTGGAATGCTGTCTTTAGCCAAATCCAGATGCGACCATCTTTGCAATTCAGGTTCGCTCAACTTTCCTTTTTTACCAACATAATCAATTGATTTTGTTGCTGTTTGTGCACTTGCCGAAAGGCATAAAGACAAAGCCGCAAGTAATGTTAATGACGTTAAATTTATTTTTTTCATGTGTAGATAATATTTGTTTTTTTATTGGAACAAAGCATCACTATTCTTCAGTCCTTTTACTTTTTAGAATCTTATCGATTTCATATCGTAGATACTTTCAATTTTTACTAATCAATTCCAAAAATAGTGGAAGTAATTTAGATATTAATCAATCATTAACGGTTTTTTATGATTAAACATCCCCAAAAAAGAATTTTATTATAAAAACAGAATTGATAAGATATCTAGAGAAAATACTATAAGAAAATAAACTATATTTTATACACTTATACAGCCTTATCTATGAAAACAAAATTACTTATTTTGCTGATTTTAGATTCTTTAATTTACTCAAATCAAATAACAAAAAAATCTTAATAAGCCGCATATAAATATCAATAAACTTCAAAATTTCACAATTTATTTAACAGCAAATTACTGTAAAAGTAATATTAATTGTATTATTGCATAATACTAAAAAATATAGTATTAAACATCCCAAATTGTTATTACATGAAAAAAACTTTACTCTTATTTTTAATATTTTCAGGATTTCAGATAAATGCGAATTGCTTCAAAACTGTTGCTGACGAATATAATCACGCTGTTGGAGTGGAAACAGATGGAACTTTATCGGTTTGGAGTGGAAATTCGGTAGGTGAATTTGGGGATGAAATAAATACCGACAAAAATGTTTCAACGCTATTAGATGATTCTGGAGCACTGATTGCAACTTATACCATACAACAAATAAGGTGTAATGGTATGGCAGATGGCTCGGCCACAGTATCACCATCGGGAGGTACCGCTCCGTATACCTATCTTTGGTCTAATGGTAAAACAACAGCTACTATTACAGGATTGGCCCCTGGAAATTATTCTTGCACAGTAACTGATGCTGCTTCGTCATCAATCATCCTAACTGTTACTATTACACAGCCCACATCTCTTTTTTGTACGGTAACCGCCACTAATATAGACTGTCATAGCAATGGGAGTATAAATGTTACCGCAACTGGAGGAACGCCAAGTTATCAATATTCAGTTTCCCCCTCTGCTGTTATTTACCAAGCTTCTAATGTATTTGAGAACATTCCTGCTGGAAATTATCAAGTAACTGTAAGAGACACCAATGGCTGTTTATTTATGACTACTGTAGTTCTTGCTTCCATTAATACACCACTACCAACTGCAACTGCGCAGAATTTAAATAATACCTCTACAGTTGCCAATTTACTAGCTTCCGGATCAGATATTAAATGGTACAATGTCGTTACCGGAGGAATTCCTTTAGATTTATCGACTACTCTGCAAACAGGTACATATTATGCTTCACAAACAATCAATGGATGTGAAAGCACAAGAACAGCAGTTGATGTAACAATTAATAATCTTTATACATTAATACCTGATGTCAATTTTGAAAACAAATTAATTGCACTTGGTATCGACTCGGGGGTTGCTGATGGAAAAGTGTTGACGGCAAACGTGGACAAACTCACTTCATTGAATGTTTCATCAAGTTCAATTTCAGATTTGACAGGAATTCA
>NZ_DASTTN010000140.1:0-6669 GCF_035760125.1 Flavobacterium sp. | reverse complement strand
AATTTTGAGAATGCTTTGGATTTTTCTGAATTAATATCTCTGGTTACAACCCTTACGGCAAACTCACTGTTTTTGTCTGCCAAAATTGCTCTGGCAAGTCCGCCGCCTTGTGCTCCTGTAGCACCAAAAACGGTGATTAATTTTTTATCATCAACTTTGATAGGTGTTTTATTTTCCATTTTGATTTTTTTTTAGGTACATAAAGTTAATTAAAAAATATTATTTATTTGATTTTTAGATACTTGTATTTTTTTTGTTTTGAAAAACACTTGTTTTTAATTGAATTTAAAATCAAGCAAACACATTGAATAGATTAGGGGAGGACGAAATAATTATGGATTCTTATTTTCTGTTTTTCTAAGATTTAAACGCAAGTTTTAAAACTATTCATCTTGCAATAATTAGTATCTTTAAGGGTGATTTTTTTCAATGGTTTATTTTTTTTTTTGAATTAAATTTTAAATATATAATTAGAGTCTTTGGGTTATTTTTTTAATTGTTTTTTGCAATAAATAATAGCATATGGAATTCTACAATCAAAATATTAAAGATGTCATTGCACAATTAAACAGTAATGCCAATAGAGGTCTTAATGAAAATTTAATTCTTTCAGCACGTAATAAGTATGGGAGCAATACTCTAAAAGCTGCCCGTAACAGAAATGCATTAAAAATGCTTTTTTCCCAATTCACAAGTCCATTAGTCTTGATTTTAATTGTGGCTTCTATAGTGTCCTTCTTTTTGGGACAAGAACGTGATGGATCAATCCTTTTGATGATCGTAGTTTTGAATGCATTAATTGGTTTCTATCAAGAATGGAAAGCCGAAAACATTTTATCATCACTTAAAAAACTTGTTGTGAACAAATGTATTGTCATAAGGGAAGGCCATACAACAGAAATTTTTGCGGACGATCTTGTTCCCGGTGATCTTGTGAAATTGAGTGAAGGGGACGGAATTCCGGCCGATATTCGTTTGATTGATTCAAAAGATTTTTCCACAAACGAATTTATTCTCACAGGTGAATCGTTACCATCCAATAAAGATCATTTATTTGCTACGAATACAAAATTGACTATAGCCGAAATGCAAAATTGCATTTTCATGGGAACTACCGTTGCCAGAGGTGAAGCCACAGGGATTGTGTATGCTACGGGAATGCAAACAGAAATTGGAAAAATTAGCACTTCTTCTCAAAAAATTAAGATTGCCGATGCTCCTATACAAATTGAGATTGCCGATGTTGCCAAAAAACTCACATTTGTTACCCTAATAATCGCGGCTTTCCTTTTCGGGATACGATTACTTTTGCATGATTCTCTTGTTTTAGCATTGGTTTTTTCTGTAAGCGTTGCTGCAGCCATGGTTCCAGAAGGTTTACCGGCACAAATTTCGATGGCACTTGCTTTGGCGGTAGCTCGGTTGGCAAAAAGAAAAGCGATAGTAAAAAAAATGGCATCAGCACAAACGCTAGGCTCAGCAACTGTGATTGCATCAGATAAAACGGGAACAATCACCAAAAACGAAATGACCATTACGGGGTGTTATTTTAATGGGGAATCATTTTCGGTCTCTGGATTGGGTTATGAACCTCTTGGCAGTATTTCAAATGAACAAGGAAAAGTTTTGAAGAAAGATTCTTTGGGAGATTTAAAAATATTTTTTCTTTCGGGATTTTTATCTTCTACTGGAAAAATAAGTCCGCCAGATAATTATCATCCCTCTTGGTATTGCATTGGAGACCCTACCGAAGCTTCTTTTGCAACACTTGCGATGAAAGCAGGATTTACATTGGAAGAAATAGAAAAAAATTATCTTTTTGTAAAGGCGTTCCGATTTGATTCCTTCCGAAAAAGGGCAACTATTATCCGGAAACATAAGGATAAAACTATTTCCTCGGTAAAAGGTTCTATTGAATCAGTTCTGGAAGCTTCGACAAAATTAATTGCAAATGGAAAAGTAGAGGAATTAACGGCCGAAATAAGGAGACAAATTCTCTCTATGGCAGCGGCATTTTCCCAAAATGCATTGCGGGTAATTGCCATAGCTTACAAAGACCTCGAAACCAAAGGGAATTATAGCATTGATGAGGTGGAGCAAGATTTGACTTTTGCAGGATTCGTTACTATGTTTGATCCTCCAAACGAGGGAGTGAAATCAGCCATTGAACAAGTTTTTAAAGCACACATGAAAGTGTTTATGATAACAGGTGATAATGAAGTTACAGCCAAGGCAATTGCTAAGAATATTGGGTTGATGAATGAAGGAAATGAGTTGCCGACAGTAGTTAATTCCACGACATTGCAAACGATGAGTGATGATGACTTGAAAACTGTTTTTCAAAAAAGAGCATTGTTGTTTTCAAGAGTATCGCCTGACGATAAATTACGAATTGTAGATTTACTGATGAAGCTTGGCGAAATTGTTGCCGTTACAGGTGATGGTGTCAACGATACCTTGAGTTTGAAACGAGCTGATATAGGAGTCGCCATGGGAAAGAATGGTTCTAAAGTGGCGCAGGAAGCGGCCAATATGATTTTGCTGGATGATAATTTTGCGACTATTGTTGTTGCGGTAAAAGAAGGAAGAACTATTTTTAGAAATCTTGAAAAGACAATTAAAACAAATCTGTCATCTAATATGGCTGAGCTCATTTGTGTGTTGTTTGGTTTTGTTGGTTCTTTTTTGGGGGTAGCAACTCCAATATTAGCAGTCCAGATTTTATTGATTGATTTGGTAGGAGAAATGTTTCCGCTTATAATGCTTACCTATGATCCACCCGAAAAAAATATCATGGAAAATCGTCCGCGAAATCCTAAAGACAAAATACTGACCAAGACAGAGATGAAAGGAATCGCTTTTTCGGGAATTGTGATGGGTATTGTAGCTTATGTAGCGTTTCTCTATTCCTTTTTTATGAATCCTATGGGTGTTGGTAATTATGAAAAAGCAATCACGATTACATTTGTCTCCATAATTTTTGGTCAGTTTGGCAATCTCCTTTCGAGAAGAACTTATGAAAATGTTTTAGGGAAATATTTATTTTCAAACAGAAATCTTTTGCTGGCATTTGCATTTTCTATTTTCTGTATAGTACTCGTTGTCTATATACCTATTTTTAATCTTTATTTTCACACTTACCCGCTACAACTACTGGATTGGCTTTTGGCAATAAGTGCTGGTGTTACGTGTCTTTTAATATTTGAAATCAAAAAAAAAAATAGTCAAAAGAGTAAATATAAACAGCATTATATAAAACCTTTATTTTTTAGAAAATAAATTATGAACAACCCAAGCAGGGCCAATCATTAAAAACTGAATATCTTTCAAGAATGATGGTTTTTTACCTTCAATGTTATGACCATAAAATTGTCCAATCCAAGCCACAACAAAAACACCGATAGAAAAAGCCCAAAGAGGAACGAACTGTCCAATGTAAAAATTAAGTATTAAACAGAGGAATGAAAAAACAGCTATTTTAATTGCCATGGCAACAGACAATCGTAGGTAAAACAGCAATACAAAAAGCAAAACAACTACAGCCCAATTTTCAATTATTGGTTGGTTGAGGTGCAGTAAATCATTCAAAAAAGAATTGGGGATACTCATTAGCAAACCTACAATCGAAAAGAAAATTGCAGGAACACAAATATAGTGTATGGCCTTATTTTTTGGATTTTGATGACTTACTGCATATTCTTCAAACCATTGGTCTAATGTTTTCATATTTTATATTTTTTTTACTAATTTATAAAATAATAACCAATGGATAAAAAAGTGCTAAAGTATTTTTTCTAAGACTATAAATTCCAAATGTTGGTCTGTAATAATGGTATCATAATCATTGAGTAGGAATGGTTCTCTTACTCCTGTATCAACATATCCATGTCTTTTATACCATTCAATCAATTCTTTCCTAATAGTAATAACTGTCATTACAATTTTGGATAAGCTTAAGGATAACGCATGAATTTCTGCTTCCTGCAATAGTTTTTTTCCAAGGCCTTTATTTTGTAATTCAGGTGAAATAGATAGCATTCCCAAATAGAGTTTGTCTCCTTTATTGGTAAGTAAAACAGATCCAATGATTTGGTTGTTTTCTGTATATTTTAAAATAGTATTGTCTTTATTTTTAATAGTTTCCTCTAATTCATCTAAAGTAATTCTTTTTCCTTCTAAAAGATTAGCTTCGGAGGCCCATCCTTTTTTAGAAGTTTCGCCACGGTAGGCAGAATTAATTAATTTTTCTAAAGCTAAAACGTCTTCTAGTGTTGCAATTGTAATCATAGTGCTAATGAATATTCTAGTGTTTTTGATTTTAAATAATTGAGGATTCAAGCCGTACCTAATATGTTATTTCTTTCTTGTTATGGAAATAATCTGTATTTCGGGTTTGAAGTATTGTTCCTGTTCGGGATGAAGTTGCTGAATTTTTTTTACGATTTCCATGCCTTTTATAACGGTGCCAAAAGCGGCAAAACCTTGTCCATCTTTATTTCTTTTACCGCCATAATCTAAAGATGGTTGGTCATTTATGCAAATAAAAAAATTGGTGGTAGCGGAATTGGGTTTGTCTCTCGCCATAGAAAGGGTTCCGTTTTTATGAGTCAATCCCGTTTGTTTTGTTGTTTCAAGCAGAATAGGTGCAAATGTCTTTGTAGAATCAATTTCGCCACCCTGTATGACTTCAATCTTTATGGAATCTTTGGGTTGATTGTTTAGTGTTACTGCTCGAAAGAAGCTACTGTTATCATACAAATGTGCATCTACATATTTTAAAAAATTTGCTACCGTAATCGGGGCTTTTTCGGGATATAATTCTATTGTAATTTTCCCCAGTGAAGTGGTAATGTAACATACTTCCTTTTTTTGTGCCACAATCGACTGGGTCACAAAAAGCATTATAATAACGGTTAGTGAAAATCTTTTCATTTTTCTATAGTATGTTTATGTTTTACTTTTTAAAAGGCATTCGGAATAGGTTTCAAAGATAAAAAAAGTGATCTGTAAAAATGAATTGGCTGGCTTATTCTTGAAGATGTTTTTATATCATTCAAAAATATAAGAGCTACAACAAAAATGTTTTTTTGCTGTAGCTCCATAGGCTGTTATTTAAGCTAATTTTTTAATTCCTTTTATTTGAAGAAATCATTTGTGGAAAATTAAATTTCAATTTTAGCTCCCATAATTTTTAGAAATTCTCTGATGAAACTTGGATGAGCTGGCCAAGCGGGTGAGGTAACCAGATTTCCGTCCACATAGGCTCCATCTACAGGAATGGATTGAAAGATTCCGCCGGCTAATGTCACTTCTGGACCTACTGCTGGATAAGCGGTTAGTTTTCGTCCTTTCACTACGTCAGCAGCTGTTAAAATCTGAATACCATGACAAATTGCGGCCACTGGTTTATTGGTTGAGAAAAAATGCTTAGTTATTTCGATTACTTTCTCGTTCAATCTTAAATACTCTGGAGCTCTTCCACCTGCAATGACTAATCCGTCATAATCGGATACTTTTACTTCATTAAAACTATAATTCAATGTGAAGTTGTGTCCCGGTTTTTCGGTATAGGTTTGGTCGCCTTCAAAATCATGGATTGCTGTTTTTATGGTTTCTCCCTTTTTTTTGTCGGGACAAACGGCGTGGACGGTGTAGCCTACCATTTCCAACATCTGAAATGGAACCATAGTTTCATAGTCTTCGCTGAAATCACCTGTCAAGAACAATACTTTTTTCATTTTTATACTATTTAAAAATTAATACAAACTTTTGTAAAACAAAAAATAGAATAGGTTATACATATATTGTATAAGTAGAATCTGATTTTTTGGTTTATAAAGTTAAGAAAAAAGTATTTATTGATTTGGTTTTTAGTTGTTTAAATTAGGTGTGTGTTTGGAGTTTTTTGCGGATGACCTTTGTTTATAAAAAGAATCAATTATATACTGATGATCTTGTTTTGCATGAGTGATGGTAGTGGAGCTCTTTTTTTGATTCCTTTTTTAAGAATCAAAAAAAAGCGGGAGCGTACAGCACGACCCACAGTATCGTCTTTTGGGACGAGACTAAGGGATACGCCCAATTAAAATTTATTGCCCAGGTACAGTTGTAGCTGGAGTTGTTTCTGCAGGTGTTGAAGTTGGAGTTTCATTTGTTGAAGGTGGAGAAACAATATAATTTGGAACTGCTTCTGGAGTTGATGGTTTATTAGCAGCGACAGGAGAATTTAACGGTGCTCCTACAGGAATGTCACAACGGTGTCCAGGCTGGCCGTGGGGAGGATTCATACCCTTTGCAGTCGGTATAGTTGTTGTAGTCACAGATTGACCCTGATTTGAGACAACTTGTGACGTTGTGGAATTAGCAGCTATAGGGGAGTTCAAAGGAGCTCCTACAGGAATGTCACAACGGTGACCTGGTTGACCATGTGAAGGATTCATTCCCTTTGCAACAGTCACTGGAGCAGCTACTGTTTGTGTTTGAGTTTGTGCCTGAGTTGCTGTATTTTGATTTACACCATTTTGCTGATAAAGTATACTGGGTTGAGGTGCAGCGACCGTTTGATTTGCTTGTGTATTGGCAAGTTGAGTAAAAGGAACAACTACTTTAGGCGTTTGGTTTTCAGCTTCGTTTTTGCAGGAAATCAATACAAATGCTATAATGAATAGG